>JAIEFH010000083.1 GCA_029067025.1 Oscillospiraceae bacterium
CTCAAATATAATCCCCAGGAGCATTCCTGGGACTGTCCCTGCCACGGCTCCCGCTTTGCCGAAGACGGACAACTGCTGGACGGCCCTGCCACCGGGGCTCTGCCCCATCCCCCGTCAAAGCACCCCAAAGCATGAAAAAAGTCGTCCCGAAAAAATCGGGACGGCTTTTCTTTACCATCCAATCTCGTCCAAAATTCCCATATTGGGATACCGATCCTTCAGCCTGCTGTCGGGATAGGTTTCGTCCAAAAAACGGGTCACCGCACCCATGGCGGGCACTCCTGCCCTCCGCTGATCCATTCGGTATAGAGCCGCGGCGGATATCACAGTGCTGCACACCAAAAGTACCGCTGCCGCTGCAGCCACCCGCCGCCCTGTCTGCCTGGGTACACGGTCGATCAAGACACACATTGTCGGAAAGACCAGCCGTACCCATACCAAAGCGGCAAAACCCCAAAACAGGCAAAACACCAGGTTGATCCGCCCATTTAAGTTCAGGGGCAGATGGCGGTAATCCCAAAAATAAGCCCCAAACAACACCTCCTGGAACCAGGAGCATATGTATTCATAGGCGCCGCCCAGTACCGTGCCCACAAGCACGATCCGCACCGCTCCCTGGTCATCCATGTGTCGAAATACCAGAGTAAGCAGAACCGCCGCCAGCCCCCACACCAGGCTGAACGGCCCGTACAGCAGACTGCTGCGGCTGATGAGCTCTCCACGGGTCACCCACCAGAACACCACCTCGATCAAATCGCCCGCAAGGCCCGCGATGAAAAACAGCCAAAACACCCGATAGGCAGTGAGAGGTTTGGCGACCGCCGCTTTGGCCTCTTCCCTTGCCTGGCTTCTGGCCGCGGCCATTACAGTTTCCTTTGTCATGCTTACTGCCTCCTTTGTCGTGTTACAGCATATCATGGCAAAACGACAAAAATGCGAAAGGAATTCTAAAATTTTCTTAAAGAAAGTCCGTCCGCTTCCTGTGAAGCGGATGTGCTTTACAACAAAGGGATCCCCACGAAGCCGTCTTTTGACTTCGCGGGGAGAGGAAGGACAAGGGAGCATAACGGGGAATGCCCATAGGGCATTCCCCGCAGAGCGGGCTTTGCCTCGATGTCAACCGGGAGGCCAGGTCATATCCCGGCCCGCCAGCACGTGGAAGTGGAGGTGGGGAACGGACTGGCCCGCCTGCTCGCCGCAGTTGGACACCACCCGGAAATCGGTGATACCCAGTGCCTTAGTCACCCTGGAGATAACCTCGAAGCAGTGGGCCACCACAGCGGAGTTCCATTTGGTGATCTCCCCACAGGAACCAATGTGAGCCTTGGGGATGACCAGGAAATGGACGGGGGCCTGGGGGTCGATGTCATAGAAGGCGTAGCAGAGGTTGTCCTCATACACCTTGTTGGAGGGGATCTCCCCTTTGATGATCTTGCAGAACAGACAGTTGGGGTCGTAGTTCAAAACGTCAGACATGGGTAAACCTCCTTTGTTGTCAGGACCGTTGTCACGCTTTGAAGCGGCCAGGACACTCGCTCGCTTTCCCTCTGTCTCGGGCTGGTCTCTGGGGCCGTTGGCCCCATCGCTCACCCTCGCTGCGGTCCAAGCTCTCTCGCTGTCCGCTTCTCAGCGCTTCTCATTGCTGCGGCACCACAGCGAAGAACTCCAGCGGGCCGTCGCTGTTGTTAATGAGGGAATGGGCGTGCCCTTTGGGGCAGTAGTGGCAGTCCCCGGCCTTCAGCGGCTCCTCGCCGCCCTCCACCCTCACCTTGCCGGTGCCGGACAGGATATAGACGATCTCACTGCTGGTCTCGTGGGTGTGATACCCGATGGACGAGCCGGGGGGCAGGATGCCGTGAAGGATGCGGTTGCGCTCGTCCACCTGCATTTTGGCGTGGATCTCGCCCTCGCCGCCCATGAAATGGGGAATGATTTCCGTCTCCATTTGGGAAAAGTCGATGAGCATGGTGTTGCTCCTTTCAAACGGGTTTGAATTGGTTGGAAGCCGGGTCATAGGCATAGCCCGCCCCGTTCAATTTCTGCACCAGCTCCGATTTGCCCACTTCCAGCCCATTGCACAGGGCGTCAAGGCAGGAATATTCGTCCCGGAGTTTGGTGTTCACATAGCTTAACAGAATATGGGGGTCTTGGGGGAGCATCATCGCACCTCCTTTTTAGTCACAGTCAATATGCAGCAGGTGCTTCCCGCAGTGCAGACACCGGAACAAATCGCCCTGGACACTGCCGTCGCGGGTCAGCTCAGGGAGGAGATCCTGGTAGTCCGCAATGTCAGGATCCTCCAAAATTTCGTCCAGCAGGCCCATTTGTTTCAGATCGTCATAGCCCACATAGCCCAAAAAAGCGCAGAAATCGCCGCAGTGGGCTTTCCAGTATTCCTGCTGCCAGCCGTTGTAGCCAGGGGTGCGGCGGGTCAGCTCGTCGATCTTTTCGGGATCGTCCACCTCGTCTGTGGACTCGCTGTCCTGGAACTCGCCGTCAAATTTTTCCGCCGCCGCGCCGCTGGCGATGCAGTCCGGGCATATGCCATAGACGTCTGACGTGCTGTAAAAGGGGCCCTCATAGACAATGAGGTTCTCATTGTGGCAGCAGGGGCAGACAATGGGAAACTCTGACTCCCGAAAGCTCCCGGTTTTCAGCGGGTCGGGGTGGTATTTGAAGAAGGGAAGTTTCTCAGACATGGCCTCATACCCCCAGCTTCATGGCGACGATATTGTCCACCATGGCCAGGGCATTGTCCAGCATGAGGATATCCTTGCCGCCGCCCATGGCGGAGTCCGGCTTGCCGCCGCCGGAGCCGCCCGCAATGGCGCACACCTGCTTGATGATGTCCCCAGCCTTGATCCCCTTGCCCACAGCCTCCTTGCCGCAGGAGCTCAGGAAGGTGATCTTGCCGTCGTTGACGCAGGCCAGCACAGCCACCACGTTGGGGGCCTTCTCTCGGAGCATATCGCCCATCTGGCGCAGGCGCTGGCCGTCCGCGTCGGGCACCGTGGCGGTGAGCACCTTCAAACCGCCCACCTCGTGGGCGCCAAACATGATGCGGTCGGTCTCCCCCGCCGCCTCCTTGGCTTTGTACTTCTCCACTAGCTGGTGCAGGGACTTGATCTCGCCCATGGCGGCCTCCGCCTTCTCCCGCAGCTCGTGGGGCTTGGCCTTCAGCACCGCCGCCGCCTGGACAGCCATTTCACGCAGATCCTCGAAGAATTGCAGGGTCTCCTTGCCGGTGGTGGCCTCAATGCGGCGCACGCCGGAGGCCACGGAGAACTCGCTCTTGATGCGGAAGCACCCCGCTTTGGCAGTGTTGTCCAGGTGGGTGCCGCCGCAGAACTCCACGGAGTACCCGCCGCCCATGTCCACCACACGGACAGTGTCACCGTACTTCTCGCCGAACAGGGCGATGGCTCCCCGCTGCTTGGCCTCCTCGATAGGCAGCACATCGGTGCGCACCTCGTATCCCGCCAGAATCGCGTCATTGACCACGCGGCTGACTTCGGCAATCTCATCCACAGTCATGGCGTTGAAGTGGGTAAAGTCGAAACGCAGCTTATCCGGCTCCACCAGTGAGCCGGCCTGGTGGACGTGGTCGCCCAGTACGTCCCGCAGGGCCTTGTCCAGCAGATGGGTAGCGGTGTGGGCCCGACGGATGCCGGCGCGGCGGTCCTCGTCGATAGCGGCCTTCACGGTGTCGCCCACCTTCAGCACGCCCCCGGCGAGCTTGCCATAGTGCATATACTTGCCGCCCTTGTTCTTCTGCACATCGGTGACGGTAAAGCGCATGGCGTTCTCATCGTGCCGGACGATCTCGCCGTGGTCGGCCACCTGACCGCCCATTTCGGCGTAGAAGGGGGTCTTGTCCAGCACCACAATGCCCTCCACGCCGGGCATCAGCTCCTCGGCCAGCTCGTTTTCCACCACCAGAGCCACCACCTTGGCGTCCGTCACGATATTCTGGTCATAGCCCACAAACTGCGTCTCGGGCACGTCCTTGCCGAACTCCACGCCGGCCCAGCCCAGGTCGCCCAGGGCCTCCCGGGCCTTGCGGGCCCGCTGGCGCTGTTCCTCCATGAGCTGCTTGAACTCGTCCTGATTGAGGGTCATGCCCTGCTCTTCCACCATTTCCAGGGTCAGGTCAATGGGGAAGCCATAGGTATCATACAGCTTGAAGGCATCCGCGCCGGAGAAGGTCTTTTCGCCCTTCTCCTTGTGTCCTGCCAGCATCTCGTTAAAGATTTTCAGGCCGCCGTCGATGGTCTTGGCGAAATTCTCCTCCTCCACCCGGATGACCTTGGTGATATAGTCCTGCCGCTCCCGCAGCTCCGGGTAGTGGCCCTCGTTTTCATGGATGACGGTGTCGCACACCTGGTACAAGAAGGGCTCGTTGACGCCCAGCAGCTTGCCGTGGCGGGCGGCCCGGCGCAGCAGGCGGCGCAGCACGTAGCCCCGGCCCTCGTTGGAGGGCAGCACGCCGTCGCAAATCATAAACGTGGCGGAGCGGATGTGGTCGGTGATGACCCGCAGGGACACGTCCTTCTCCCGGCTCTCGCCGTAGTGGGCCTTTGTAATTTCGGACACCTTGTTGGTGATGTTCATCACGGTGTCCCCGTCGAACAGGGAAGCCACCCCCTGGCACACGCAGGCCAGCCGCTCCAGGCCCATGCCGGTGTCGATGTTCTTCTGCTTCAGCTCCTCGTAGTGGCCCTCCCCGTCGTTGTCGAACTGGGAGAACACCACGTTCCACACCTCGATATACCTATCGCAGTCGCAGCCCACAGTGCAGCCAGGCTTGCCGCAGCCGTGCTCGGGGCCGCGGTCATAGTAGATCTCGGAGCAGGGACCGCAGGGGCCGGAGCCGTGCTCCCAGAAGTTGTCCTCCTTGCCAAACTTAAAAATGCGCTCGGCGGGGATGCCGATGACCTCGTTCCAAATGCGGAACGCCTCATCGTCGGCGGGGGTGGTCTCGTTGCCCGCGAATACGGAGGGGTACAGCCGGTCAGGGTCAAGCCCCACCCACTCCGGGGAGGTCAGGAACTCCCAAGCAAAGGGGATGGCTTCTTTCTTGAAGTAGTCGCCGAAGGAAAAGTTGCCCAGCATCTCGAAGTAAGTGCCGTGGCGGTCGGTGTGGCCGATGTTCTCGATGTCGCCAGTACGGATACACTTCTGGCAGGTGGTGACCCGGCGGCGGGGAGGCTCCTGCTCCCCGGTGAACCAGGGCTTCATGGGAGCCATGCCGGAGTTGATGAGCAACAGGGACGCGTCATTCTGGGGAATCAGGGAAAAGCTGGGCAGGCGCAGGTGGCCTTTGCTCTCAAAGAACTTCAGGAACATCTCCCGCAGTTCGTTCAGGCCGTAGGGTTTGGGATCATGCATGGGAATTACCTCCAATTTATAATGATTTATGTGATAACAGGTTTGGCGGGACCACTCAATATTTTTCCAGGTAGAAGCCCCAGACACACGCGCTGAATTCTCCAGCGGCAAACTCATGCTGTTGACCGTCTATCATTACGGTGTAGACAGCCATTTTATATTCCTGCCCATATAAAGGGTCTCGTACTGTGACCCGCTTTCCGGTGCTCTCCCACTCATAATCGAAGATGTTCACCCCAAACAAGGTCACGTTTCCATCCACGCCGCGAGTCTCATACTGCCAGGTCTTTTCTTTCCACATCTTCAAAGTGTCCGGTTCACCTCCAAACAAAAACCGCCCCCAGCCAAAGCCAGGGGCGGAAAATCCGCGGTACCACCCTGATTACGCCGAAACAGCGCATCTCATTGCATCCTTAACGCGAACCCACGTCCCGGTCATCCCGGGAATGCTCGGGAGCGGCATGTCCACCCGCTTGGCGCGAGGGCTTCCACTCTCCCCTCTCGCTTGTGCGCGGCGCAGCAGACTTAACTCCGTCACAGCGTTCTTATTTTACCATATTTCCGCCGCTTGTCAAGCGGATATTCCGAATATCCCTATGTTGCTACCGACCTGCGTCCCTCTGTGTCAGTCCAGGTCGGGGCCGGGCGCCTCCTCCTTTTCCTTGCGGATCTCAGCGCTCATCTTCCGCCAGTGCAGGATAATGACAATCACGCCCGCCGCAATGAGCGCCGCGCCCACGCCGCTGACAATCCGGACGGCGGTAAAGTTGCGGGGCTCTATCATCAGGATGGGGCCCATATCATCCAGATCCTGATCTGTATAGCCGTAGTACTCCTTCATCTCCTCCCGGAACATCTCAGCCAGTTCCTCTTCCATGACGACCACACAGGCGTCGACAGTCAGCTCCTCCGTAGGCATTGTGTAGTCGTTCAGATAGTCGTAGGTCTGGTCCACCAGCTTGTCCGCCACAGAAAAATCTTTGGAATGGACGGTCAGCCCCACATACCCCTCCCCGCCGGGCAGGACATAGTACTGGGAAGAGGTCTTTTTCGGCGTGACGGAGCCGGTCTTGGAATTCTTTGTCCAAGTCTGCATACTGGCAAAGGGATCCAGCAGGAAGATCACCTCTCCCGACACATGATCCCCTGCGGCCACATCCCCATCCAAGACATCCTCAAAATCCTTGGCCTGCTTGAAGGAGATGATGGTGTCTCCCAGAGAAATCCACAGGGCTCCCACACCAAATACGATCAGGACCAAACCGACATAGCTGAGTTTTTTCAGAAAATTCATTTTGATTTCCTCCTATTTCTCGATCAAATCAAGCGGGCAGCAACACAGGTTACTGCCCGCGAAAGGTCTTGCTTCTTTAAAGGCAGGTGTCAATATGGATGCCACCCGAACCCCTTATCTATCACTCGTCGCCGAAGCTGATGCCCAGCAGCCGGGCCTCGGTGATGATGTCGGACTTGGGGTCGATGGTCTTGAGCTTACCCGCGATCTCCTTGAGGGGCACAGAGGTGATGACCCGGTCGCGGATGGCCACCATGTTGCCAAACTCGCCCCTGGAGATCATCTGCGCGGCAGTAGCGCCCAGGCGGGAGGACAGGACGCGGTCATAAGCGCAGGGGTTGCCGCCCCGCTGCATATGGCCGGGGACGGTGACGCGGACTTCCTTGCCGGTCTTTTTCAGGATCTTGTCGGCGATGGCATAGGACACGGAGGGGTACTGCTCCAGCAACTCGGCCATGTGCTTCTTGTACTCCTTCTTGGACATGGCGGCCTCTTTCTGGGACAACGCGCCCTCGGCCACTGCCAGGATGGTGAAGCCGTTGCCAGAGGCAGCGCGCTGGTTAATCTTGGCCAGCACAGCGTCGATGTTATAGGGGATCTCCGGGATGAGGATGATGTCCGCGCCGCCGGCCATGCCCGCGTTCAGGGTCAGCCAGCCCGCCTTATGGCCCATAATCTCCACCATGAACACCCGGTTGTGGGAGGCGGCGGTGGTATGGATGCAGTCGATCACGTTGGTGGCGATGTCCACGGCGCTCTGGAAGCCGAAGGTCATGTCGGTGCCCCACAGGTCGTTGTCAATGGTCTTGGGCAGGCCGATGACGTTCAACCCCTCCTCACTGAGGAGGTTGGCGGTCTTCTGACTGCCGTTGCCGCCCAGCACCACCAGGCAGTCCAGCCGCAGGCGGCGGTAGGTGTATTTCATGGCCTCCACCTTGTCCAGGCCGTTGGCGTCGGGCTCTCGCATCAGCTTGAAGGGCTGGCGGCTGGAACCCAGGAAGGTGCCGCCCCGGGTGAGCAGGCCGGTAAAGTCAATGGGGGTCAGTTTTTTATAGTCCTCGTACATCAGGCCCTTGTAGCCGTCGATGAAACCGACGATCTCCACTTCATTGCCATAGATGTTGTAGAGGCCCTTGGCCACGCCGCGCATGGTTGCGTTGAGCGCTTGGCAGTCGCCGCCGCTGGTGAGTAATCCAATCCGTTTCATAATACGTACTCCCTTCCAAAACGATATATTTTAGCCTTTCCGGCTGTATCAACAGTGTACGCTATTCCCGCCCCAGAATACGGCCCAGCAGGCCGGAGCGGCGGGTTTGAATCTTGACAGTTGGCCGCTTCTGCGCAGAGGGGACCGCTTTTGCCGCAGGTTCAGGCCGTTTTGCCGTCGTTTTAGAGGCGGGGACGCGCGCAGCCTCCTGGGGTCGAGACAGCCCCCACGCGCCGGCGTAGGCTTGGTTGCAGAAATGCTCCTGGGCGTTGAAGCCCTCGCCCGACCCCCGAATGTACTCCCCGTCCGACCGCTGAATGCGGCCCTTGGCGGTGTCCCGGAGCTGATCCCGGAACATCTGCTCCAGATGGGCGCGCAGATCGCTGTCATAAACGGGCGCGGCCACCTCTACCCGCCGGGTGGTATTGCGGGTCATAAAGTCCGCCGAGGAGATATACACCTGGCGGCGCTCCCCTTCGCCGAAAATATAAATCCTGGCGTGCTCCAGATAACGGCCCACAATGCTGACCACCCGGATGTTGTCCGTCATGCCGGGAATGCCGCTCACCAGACAGCAGATGCCCCGGATCACCAGGTCGATCTTCACCCCGGCCTGGGACGCCTCAATGAGCTTGTCAATGACAACCTTGTCGGTGAGGCCGTTGAGCTTGAACCCCAGATAAGCCGGGTTTCCGGCTTTTGCCTGCTCAATCTCCCGGTCCATGAGGGCCAACAGCTTGGGCCGCAGGCAGGCGGGGGCTACCATGAGATGGCGGCTCTCCTCCAGCACCTCGCCCATGGACAAGGCGTTGAACACCTGGGCTGCGTCCGCCCCAATCTCGGGGTTGGCGGTCATAAGGGCGTAGTCGGTGTACAGGCGCACAGTGTCCTCGTTGTAGTTTCCGGTGCCGATCTGGGTGGTGTACTCCACCTGGTCGTTGTGCATCCGAGTGATGAGCAGCAGCTTGGAGTGAACCTTCAGCCCGTCCAGGCCGTAGATGACCCGGCAGCCCGCCCGCTCCAGCACCCGGGACCAGCCGATGTTGTTCTCCTCGTCGAACCGGGCCCGCAACTCCACCAGGGCCACGACCTCCTTGCCGTTCTCGGCAGCGTCCACCAAAGCCTCCACAATCTTGCTGTTGTGGGCCACCCGGTAGAGGGTCATCTTAATGGACACCACCTCCGGATCCTGCCCCGCCTCCTGCAAGAGCCGAAGCAATGGCCGGACGCTCTCGTAGGGGTACGTGAGCATCACGTCCCGCCGGCGGATCTGCTCCGTCATGGAAATCAGTGGGTCCACGTTGGGGGAATTCTGAGGCACCCGGCGGGGGTAAAACAGCTCCGTTTTATCCCGGAGCATATCCCGCAGCGCGCCGAGGAACGACAGATCCAGAGGGATTTCGCTGGCAAACAGGTGCTTTTTGGACAGACCTAAGCAGCGGCACAGGCTGTCCCGCACAGTGTCGGTGAGCTTGCCCTGGTAGTCCAGCTTTACCGGCTGGAGCCGCTTGCGGCGGCGGATCATCTTCTCCATGGTCTTGCGATACTCATCCGCCGCTATATCGTCCATCTCCGGCGAAGCGTCGTCCAGGTGGATGTCGGCGCTGCGCACCAGACGGATCAGCACCGTGTCCTCCACCTTATAGTGGACAAACAGCTTGGGCAGGAAGTTGGCGATGAGCTCCTCGACCAACACAAACCGCTGCCCCTCCCCAGGAATGGGGATCAGCCGACGCAAAACACCCTCTCCGCAGGGAACGATACCCATGCGCTCGCCGCCGCTCTTGGTCTTGAGAATGGCCACCGCGTAAATCTCTTTGTTCTTCAGGAAGGGGAAGGGCTGTTTGCGCCCAATGATCTGAGGTGACAGCAGGGGTAGCACATTGGAGGTAAAATACTTCTCCAAAAAGGACTGCGTCTTATCCTGTAGATTGCCAAAGCGGCACAGCTCCGCGCCCTGAACCGCCAGCTCCCGCAAAAGGTTCTTGCAGATCCGATCCCTATCCGACAGAAGCGCACGGGTCTTGGTCAGAACAGCGGCAGTCTGCTCAGCACCGGTCATCCCCGTCTTGTCATCGACGGCCCCCGTCTGAACCATATCCATCAGCGCGCCCACCCGCACCATGTAAAACTCGTCCAAATTGCTCTGGAAGATGGCGGCAAAGTTCAGCCGCTCGCACAGAGGGTTAGCGGGATCCTCCGCCTCTTCCAGCACACGCTGATTAAATTGAAGCCAGGACAGCTCACGGTTAACATAGCACGAGCTGGCGACGGGCGCGGGGGCGGCACTGGGCTGGTCTTTCATCATCCATCACATCTCCTCGTCTGAAGCACTCTCTATAGGAAATAATGTACCATTCTTTTCCGCCGGACGCAAGCCCTTTCATGACTTTTTTCTATATTCAAACTTCCCGCAAAAAGCTGATGACTTCCGCGGCCGCCAAATCGCGGAAATCATCAGCTTAAAAAGCGGTTCAGGCGCGCAGCCCCGAAAAGCTTCTCCCGTGTGTCTTCGACAGCCGGTTTCCGCCTGCCTCACAGTCCCGGAACCACCTCTTGGTTTAACCTGCTTTTACGCTCTTTCCAGTCCGGCATATGACCGCTCAGAAAATCATAAAAGCCCTTGCTGTGGTTTGGATACAAGAAGTGAGCAAGTTCATGTAAGACCACGTAATCCACGCATGGAATACAGGCTTGAATCAGGGAAAGGTTGAATGTCACCACGTTCCGGTGAACGCTGCAGCTGCCCCATAACGTGCGCATTTTGCGCACCGCGACGCGGGGCCTCTCTATGCCATATTTTTCTATCACAGGATACCATTCATCGACTCGGTCTTCTAAAATCGCCTTTGCCTGGCCGCGCCACCATGTTTCAAATATTGCTTTGACCCTCTCCTGATTGTCTGCAGCCCGTGCACAAATGTGAATCTGTTTCTCTTCTTGATAGACAGAACCCTTTTCGCATTCTGTCACGACTAAGGTCATATCTTCTCCGAGCAGCTTTATGGAGGATCCATTCCCAAGCTCACGTTTCGCCGCGGCGCCGGCTGTCTTTTGAAAAAACTCCAGCTTTGCCTCTATCCACCCGCTTTTCTCTCGCAAAAAGGCTTCGGCCCATTTTGTCGAAACCCTAACCGGAATGGATAGTCTGACCGTTTGCTCCGGATAAACCTTCAACCGGCAGGTTTTCATCTTCTTGCGCTCAAGCTCAACCGGCACTTTGTTCCCTGACGTGGGCAGCGTAATGATGATTGTCTTCATTGTTCATATGTGTCGTGGGGCAAAGCAATTTTTTCTGGTAAAGGGCATTTTCGCTTATTCTCTCGGCCCCTAGGCCAGATGCCCCAGCTCCATGGTGATTTCATGCAAAATGCTCCAAAATTTTAGTGTTTATGCAAGGTTGAGGATAGTTCGGAGAACAAAAATACGACCCCTCATCTTTTGATGCAAGGATAAAAGAGACACAGTTACGCCTTTTTCTTCTTGTTGTTCACGAGGACAGCCGCCCCGCCCCCGCACAGCAGAACCGCCACGGCGGCGATCCCTACCATCGCCCCTGTGTTGGAACCGTCACCCTCTGCCTCAGCGCCGCTGGAGCTCTGGCTGGAAACCGGCGCATCCTCTTTCACCAGCACCATGGCGGAGATGGGAGCCACCTCCGCACTGCCGTCAGCGATAGTGGCCAGGGCCTGGGTGCCCGCCTTCTCGCCGTTGACGTACACGTTCCACTTGCCCTCCGGGAGGGTAACGGCGGTGCTCTCCTCGTTGGCGTTGAAGATGACGAACAGTTCTTCCGCGGTCTCGCCGTTGACGCCGCCCTTGATGTCAAAGGCGAGCACGTTGGCGTCCAGACCCTCCACGGCGGTAACCGCGGAGGCCACCTCCTCCGCCGTGCCCAGGCGCAGCGCCCCATGGGCCTTACGGAATTCGATCAGGCCCTTGTAATACGCAAAGACCTGGGCATAAGCCTCGTCCTCCAGGTCGCTCCACTTCAGGCAGTTGACCGCGTCGCTGGAGTTATAGCTGTTGGAGTTGAAGCTGCCGTCGCTGTTCACCTTGGTGCGCAGCATCTCCTCGCCCGCCTGCATGAACGGGACGCCCTGCGCCGTCATATAGACCGCAGCCGCCAGGTTGTTCATGCGGATCAGGTCTTCCCTGCTGGCCTCCGGCCTTGCGGTCTGGAGGTGGTCGAACAGGGTCAAGTTATCGTGGCAGGACGCGTAATTGATGGTCTGGGCCGGGCTGGGGCACCAGGTATCCGCGCCCAGGAAGCAACGGATCAGGGTTTCCTCCAGGTCAGTCTTGCCGGAGGCGTAACCCTTGTCCAGATCGTCAAACACGCTGCCCTTCAGGCCGTCGCGGATGGTGTCGTTGAAGTACGCGAAACCGGGCGTGTGCTGGGCGTTGGGCTGGGTGGCCATGGTGTAGCCGTCCTTAGTCACGTTGGTGGACATGGTCCAGCCCTCGCCGTAGAAGATGACGTCGGGGTGATCCTTGTGGACTTCGGTGACGATCTCGTTGATGGTCTCGGTGTCCAGCAGGCCCACTAGGTCGAAACGGAAGCCGTCGATATGGTACTCGTCCGCCCAGTAGCAGACGGAATCCACGATGTACTTCCTGACCATGGAGCGCTCGGAGGCGGTGTCGTTGCCGCAGCCGGAGCCGTTGGAATAGGAGCCGTCGTCATTGATGCGGGAGAAATAGCCCGGCACGATCTTGTTGAAGCAGAAATCCCCCCCGCTCTGCACATGGTTGTAGACCACGTCCATGACCACGCTGATGTCATTGTCGTGGAGCGCCTTGACGGTCTGCTTCAGCTCGGCCACCCGGACCTCCCCGTTATAGGGGTCGGTGGAGTAGGAGCCCTCGGGCACATTGTAGTTCACAGGGTCGTAGCCCCAGTTGAACTCCGCCGTGGTGTGGGTCTCATTCACGGAGCCGAAGTCGTAGATTGGCAGCAGGTGCAAGTGGGTCACGCCCAGCTCCTTAATGTGGTCCAGGCCGGTGGACACCCCGCCGGGGGTCTTGGTGCCGGTCTCGGTCAGGCCCAGGAACTTGCCCGCGTTGGTGATGCCGGAATCCGCGCCCACGGAAAGATCCCGGACGTGCAGCTCGTAGATAACAGCGTCGTTAATGCTCTCACCCGCATGGGGATTGGCGTCGTTTTCCCAGCCCTCCGGGTCGGTGCTGTCCAGGTCGATGACCATGGCCCGGACGCCGTTGACGCCCGTGGTACGGGCATAGGGGTCGCATGCCTCCCGCTTGACCCCGTCAATGACCACGGAGTAGGTGTAATAGACCCCGTTCAAGTCGCCGTCCTTCGTGGTGATCCAGGTCCCGTTCACGTCCGGCGTCATCTCGATTTCCTCCGTCAGGTCGTCCTCATAGCTCTTGCCGGATTCAAACAGCCGCAAGGTGACGGACTCCGCCGTGGGCGCCCAGACCCGGAAGGTGGTGGAGTTCGCCGTCCAAATAGCGCCCAGGTCGTCTCCGGCGTAGGTGTATTCCGTCTCAAAGGCGTCGGTGGAGTAGACGCTGGGCATATTGACCTTATAGGCCGCGCCGTCATAGGTGATGGTGTAGCTCTTGAAGGGGTCCAACTCCTCGGTGAGGGTCATGAGGTAGACGAACTCCTCGCCGGTTCCACCCATGCCAACGATGGGCACCTCGCCGTCCTTGCCGGAGACGGAGAAGCTGTACCACATCTCGCCCTCCATCTCGCCGGTCATGGTCACCGTGATGGTGCCGTCATTGTTATAGACTGCCGACTTCAGCTTGGTCCCGATCACCACATCGTCGCCATATTCCTTGGTGTAGCCCTCCACGCCGGACTCCACATAAATATGCACCGTGCCGGACACCATTTCAGAGATATCAATGAACTGGTCGCCGTCAAAATCCTTCGTCCAGTCCTCCGTGCGGACGATGAAGCCCACGCTCACGACGCCGGGGGTGACCGTCTTGGTGGCGACCATCTCCCCGTCCTCCTCAGAGAACGGGAAGCCGGCTCCCTCTGCCCCCTGCTCCCAAAGCCACACATCCCAGCCGTCATAATTGCCGTCTTCCCTATGGTAGTGCAGCTTCAGGATCAGCTCGCCGTCCGCGTCTGCCGCATTTGTGACCGTGGTCAGCAGCGGCGTGACCAGCAGCAGCATTGCGATGATAAATGCGCCTGCTCTTTTTTTCAGCTCTTTCATATCGTTTGTTCCCTGCCTTTCCGCAATCTTACGAAGCCTTGGCTTCCCTTAAAACCACCACGCTGTAGGAGGGCAGCGTGACCGTCCCCTCCGTCATCGTCACCTCGCCGCCGTCCACGGAGAGCCAGCCCGCGATCTCCAGCCCGCCGTACTGCCCCATCTCCACCTGCTTCTCGTCCGTCTCAGAGATGTTATAGAGCATATAGATGGTCTGGCCGTCATAGGTCTTGGAGATGGCGGCGATATCCTGGTCCTCGATCTCCTCCAGCCGGGCCACGGTTCCCCGGGCGATCTCCGGGTTCTGGTTGCGCAGCAGGATGGTGTCTTTATAGAAGCTGTAGATAGAGTCCGGCTCCTTCATCTGCTCCTCGGCGCACGCAAACTGGTTTTCCTGGGGCTCCATATCCGCCGGACCCTTGGTCATGCCCTCCGCGCCGGCGTCGGCGGACCAGAACATGGGCGCGCGCTTGTTCTCGTCCTTGCCGCTGCCGGTCATGCCGATCTCCTCCCCGTAGTACACGAAGGCGCTGCCGCTCATCAAAACATTCAGCGCCGCGGCGATCTTGACCTTGCGGGCGTCATAGGACATATAGCCCGCCGCCCGCGCCATATCATGGTTGACAAAGAAGGGGGCGTCGATGGCAGCCTCCCCGCCATACTCCCGGATCGAATTCTGCACCCGGACCAGGGCCTTTGCATAGGCCTGGGCGCTGTTGTCCGCACCGCTGTAGTTAATCGTTTTGGTGACGATCCCCGTGGGGCCGGCGAACTCGAAGTCAAAGAAACTGTCCACACCGCTGGCATAATACTGCGAATAGGTATACAGCCCCTCCCAGCACTCGCCCACGATATAGGCGTTGGGGGCGACGGACTTTACGTGACTGTTGACCCAGCTCAGCACCTCCACGTTCTCGCTCACCGAACCGGTGTAGTATTCCCCGGTCGCATCCAGCCGGAAGCCTCCCACACCCTTTTCCAGCCAGAAATCCATAACCTTCTCAAAGTCCTTGCGGAGCGCCTGGCTGGCAAAATTCACATCCGGCATCCCGCTCCAGAATACGCCTTCATAATAATAGTCGGAGGAACCCACCCGATACCAGGTGCTGGAGCCAGGATCGCCCTTTGCAAAGTGAAAATATTCATAGTATGGACATTCCGCGGCAGATGGCTCATCCCCCGCCCCCAGCGACTTCAGATAATCGCAGGCCTCCACGAACCACGGATGCCCGGAAGACGTATGATTCAGAACCAGGTCGATGATCAGCTTGATCCCCCGCTTGTCGCATTCCGACACCAGCTCGTCAAAATCCTCCATGGTGCCATATACCGGGTCGATGGCCATGTAATCCTTCACATCATATTTATGATAAGAGTCAGAGGGCATGATGGGCATCAGCCAGATCCCGTTAAAGCCCATGTCCGCTATGTAGTCCAGCTTTGAGACGACCCCCTGGAGGTCCCCGATCCCATCACCGTCGCTGTCACAAAAGGAGTACACAAAAATCTCATACCAGGTACGGTAATTGTCGTCAATCACCGTCACCTCCTTGGCACGCCAGCCCTCCGGCTCATTACCTTTCCCAATCATACCGCACCCATTCAAGGCGCCCGCCATAAGCGCAAGGGCCAATATCAGTGCGAAACTTCTCCGAAACTTATTTCCCGATCGCTTCATTTTCCCAACGACCTCCTGTTAAAATGAATTTTGGTAAAGTTTCGATATGCTATATATAGAATAGCATTTCTTTCCGGTTCCGTCAAGCTATAGCGGCCCTGTCTCCGTACCGAGCGGAATGGCATGGGTGCTGCACATAAAAACGCAAAATTACCCGCTATGAGGTGCTATTTTTACATCACACTATAACGGGCGAAAAGTTCATAGTTTAGTTAAAATCATGGAAAAAGTCAGGCAGTTGCTCTAAAAATCGTTGGGAAAAGCAATTTTTCTGATCAGGGCATTTCCGCTTTTTCTTCCGGCCCTCAGGCCGGATGCCCCAACTCCATGGTGATTTCATGCAAAATGCTCCAAAATTTTAGTGTTTATGCAAGGTTGAGGATAGTTCAGAGAACAAAAATACGACCCCGCATCTCTTGATGCAAGGTCGTATTTTTCTATGTCGGGGGATAAATTAATTTGCCCTATCCAGAAAAAATTGCTTCGCCCCACGACAATACGTGTCGTGGGGCAAAGCAATTTTTTCTGTAAAGGGCACTTTCACTTTTTCTACCCTCCTGGCGTCGGGTCTCCCCCACTCCATGGTGATTCCAAACAAAATGCTCCAAATTCTAGCTGTTTTTGCAAGGTTGAGAATAGTTCGGAGAACAAAAATACGACCCCGCATCTCTGATGCAAGGTCGTATTTTTCTATGTCGGGGGAAAATCAGTTTGCCCTTATCCAGAAAAAATCGCTTTGCCCCACGACA
>JAIEFH010000084.1 GCA_029067025.1 Oscillospiraceae bacterium
TGCCCTTTCTGGCGCTGGTGATGCTGCTGACCGCCATCGGTCTCATCATGGTGCTGTCCGCCTCCTATGCCTCCGCGATGTATAATCTGGATCCCGCCGTGGACACCGGGGGCGACCCACTGTACTACTTCAAGCGCCAGTTCGTGTTCGCGGTGATCGGCGTGGTTGCCATGTTCGTCATTTCCAAAATTGACTACCAGCATTTCCGCTGGATGTCTATCTTCGTGCTGGGCGCGTCCATTGTGCTGATGGCGCTGGTGTTTGTCCCCTATTTTGGCCGGTCGGGCGGCGGCGCGCTGCGGTGGGTCAAGATTGGCCCCATTCGGTTCCAGCCTTCGGAGATTGCCAAGGTGGGCGTCATCATGTTTTTTGCCGCCAGGCTGTCCAAGCGGAACAGCCAGCTCGGCCCGCCCAAAAAATGGAGCAAGCGCACCTTCACGGGCCGGATGGCGGCGCGGCTGGATCGCATCGGCCTGCTGGAGCTGATTCCATACGGCGCGGTGTTGTTGGTGGTGCTGGGCATCATCGGTCTGCAGCACCATATGTCCGCCATGATCCTGGTGGTGGTGGCCGCGGCCTCGGTGCTGTTCGCCTCTGGCGTCTCGCTGGGCTGGTTTGCCATCGGAGGGACGGCGGTGGGGGCGGCGCTGTGGTTTATCATCACCCAGACGGAGTACATGACCGCCCGTATAGACATCTGGCAGGATCCCTTCAGCGACCCCCGGGGAGACGGCTTCCAGCCCATCCAGTCACAAATTGCCATCGGCTCCGGCGGGCTTTTGGGCGTGGGGTTGGGAAACAGCCGGCAGAAGTACCTGTTCCTCCCGGAGGAGCACAATGACTACATCTTCTCCATTGTCTGTGAGGAGCTGGGCATGGTTGGGGCGATCATCATCATGGCGCTGTTTGCCCTGCTCATCATCCGGGGCTACTGGCTGGCCCTCCACGCCCGGGATCGGTTCGGGACGCTGCTCATCGTGGGCATCACCACGTTGACGGGAATGCAGACCTTTTTTAACATCGGCGTGGTTACCGGCTTTCTGCCGCCCACGGGCATCTCCCTGCCGTTTTTCAGCTATGGAGGCACGGCTCTGGCCATCCAGCTTGCGGAGATGGGCATGGTGCTGAGCGTATCCCGGCAGATCGCCGCCCCCAAGGCGGAATAGGGAAAAGGGGCCCCCGCGAAAGCGCTTCTCAGCTTTCGTGGGGAGAGGACGAGCAACGAAATGAGCGAGCTTTCGCCGAAGGGCGGAAGCGAGAGAAATGGAGTTTGTGAGGACGATATGAGAGTGATATTTACCTGCGGCGGCTCGGCGGGCCATGTGAATCCCGCCCTGGCGGTGGCCCAGCAATTCGAACTCCATCATCCCGGCTGTGAGATCCTGTTCGTGGGCGCGGAGCGGGGGATGGAGCAGCGGCTGGTCACCCAGGCGGGCTACCCCATCGAGACAGTGAAGGTGTCCACCTTTGAGCGCAGTTGGAGCTGGAAGGTACTCAAGCACAACGTGAGCAGCGCCTTCAAGCTGCCGGTGGGCCAGCGCGAGGCGTCGACGGTTCTCAAAAAGTTTAAGCCTGATCTGGTGGTGGGCACAGGGGGCTACGCCTCCTATCCCGCCGTCCACGCCGCGGCGCGGCGGCGCATCCCCTGCGCCCTTCACGAGTCCAACGCCTATCCCGGTTTGACCACCCGGGCGCTGGCCAACCAGGTCGATCTTGTCATGGTGGGCTTCCCGGAGGCGGCGGCGTACTATAAAGAAGCCAAAAAGGTCGCTGTCACCGGAACTCCCGTCCGGAGCGAGTTCTTTTCTCTCAACCGGGAGCAGGCCCGGCTGGAGCTGGGATTGACGGACAGCCAGCCGCTGGTGATCTCCTTCTGGGGCTCCCAGGGGGCGGGGCACATGAGCGAGCGCACGGTGGATCTCGTGGAGCGCTGGGCGGCGGAGGGCCGCCGGTTCCACTACATCCACGCCGCCGGGCGGGATATAGATGAAATGCCCGGCGAACTGAAAAAGCGGGGGATCCAGGTGTCCGACAGCGAAATCCGGCCCTACATCGACAATATGCCGGTGGTGATGGCCGCCGCCGACCTGGTCATCTGCCGGGCGGGGGCGTCCACCATTGGGGAGCTGACTGCTTTGGGCAAGCCCGCCATTTTGGTGCCGTCCCCCTTTGTGGCGGCCAACCACCAGTACAAAAACGCCAAGGTGCTGGCTGACCGGGGCGGGGCAGTGCTGATCGAGGAAAAGGACTGCACCGGCCAGGGCCTTTACGACGCGGCTATGGATCTGCTGGCCGACGGAACCCGTCGGGCGGCCATGGGGAAGGCGCTCAAGGAGCTGGCAGCGCCCCACGCGGCCCAGGACATCTATGAAAACCTCATGGCGCTGCTGAAATAACAGGCGCAAGCCCCTCCGCATAGGATGAAACGAGATTTCTTTCTATGGGGAGGCTTTGCCATGAGCGTGATGTATCTTCGGGGTGGAACGCCGCTGGAGGGTGAATTGACGGTACACGGGGCAAAAAACAGCGTGCTGCCGATACTCGCGGCCTGCCTGCTGGCTCGGGGGCCGGTGACGCTCCACAACTGCCCGCAGCTCACCGATGTGACCTCCGCGCTGGGGATTCTGCGGCATCTGGGCTGCCGGGTGGAACAGAAGGGGCACACCATTACCGTAGACCCCGTTGGGGCGGCGGGAAGCTCCATCTCGGAGGAGCAGATGCGGGCCATGCGCTCGTCCATTATCTTCCTGGGCCCGCTGCTGGCCCGGACGGGAGAAGCCCACCTGACCTATCCCGGCGGGTGCGAGCTGGGCCCCCGGCCCATCGATCTGCATCTCAGCGCCATCCGGGCCATGGGGTGTGAAGTGAGCGAGAACCGGGGCATCCACTGCCAGGGGAATCCCCTGGGGGGCGAAGTTCAGCTGGCCCTGCCCAGCGTGGGGGCCACGGAAAACGCCATGCTCTGCGCGGTAGGTGCTGACGCACCCACTACCATCACCAACGCCGCCCGGGAGCCGGAGATCGGGGATCTCCAGAGCTTCCTCAACAGCCTGGGGGCCAATGTCCGGGGGGCGGGCAGCTCCACCATCACCGTGGAGGGTGGCAGGCCCCTGTCCGGCGGGGAGTACACCGTCATGTGCGCCCGCATTGTGGCGGCCCCCCTGCTGTC
>JAIEFH010000085.1 GCA_029067025.1 Oscillospiraceae bacterium
CGCCCGACTGCCCCTGTGGGGGGGGGGGGGTACGGTGTTGGTGTATTGGGGGGGGGCGGGGTCGCTCCTGCTGGACGAGACGGGGGCGGTCCACCGCCTGGGTGTGCCAAAGGGCAAGGTGGTCAACTCTGTGGGCGCAGGGGACTCCATGGTGGCCGGGTTCCTGGCCGGCTGGCTGGAGCACCGCGACTACGCCATGGCCCACCGCCTGGGCGCGGCCACCGGCTCCGCCACCGCCTTCTCCGAGGGGCTGGCCACCAAGGAGCAGGTGCTGGAGCTGCTGCACTCCTTCTAAATACGATGAAAGCCCCCGGCGGCCTGTGGGCCGCCGGGGGTTGATTTTTACCGGGGAACCAATTCAAATTGGAAGCTGTCGGAGAGGACCTGGAAGCCTCCGCCCGTATAGCGGACGCTCCAATGGGCAGACAGGGACACACTGTCGGTGTATACTTTGCCCAGATCCACCGGGGCGGACATATCGAAGTGGTCGCCGCGGAATACATACCCTGTGTAGGGGTATACCTTTTCTGGGAGGAGGGGGCGGGCAATGACGGCATCCGGATAGGAAGGGCCACCGCTGATGTACAGCGGCACTTGCACGGTCCTGCCCAGATAAGAGACAGTCAACACGGTACGATCTTCCGCCATTTCCCAGGTGCTGCCCTGATCGAAGGCCGCGAATGTGGAATTGGGGTCGAAGGTAGAGGTCACCAGTTGGCCGGCATTCATATCAACGATCATCATGAGCCCGTTTTGGAAGAAAGAGTGCTCAATGTGGCCGTCCCCGTCAAAATCCTCCGAGATCCCTGGCTCCCAACTGCCCTGGGTGACGGCGGGTACAGGATAGGTTGCGCCGTCCAGTTCACAGGTGAACACCAGATACCCATTAGACCAGCCGTACGCGGCATTGTCCAGGCCGTGCTCACAGGCCGCGGGCGCGGTGGACGGTGTGGGCTCGGGAGAGGGCTCCGGTGTATCGGTCAATCCGGGATCGGGTGCCGCCGGGGCGCTGGGGTTGGGCACCCTTTGGCTGTAGAACGGCTCGCCGCCGTCCGTCTCGGCCCGGTGGAACTCGTCAAACCGCCAGCCGTCCGCCGTTTTCACCATACGCATGGGGAAATCGATGGAGTATTCCCAGCCCGCGGCCATGCGGGCGTCCACGTCCGCGTAGGTCTCCCCCTCCAGCGGGTAGGCATTGGAGTAGTAGGCGGTCATGATGAAGGAGATGGTGTTGTCCGTCCGCTCCACCAGCCGGAAGGTCTCGGGGAAGTTGCCGTTGTAATTGCCGCCGCTGCGGCCAAAGATGAAGTAGTACATCCGGCCATCCACGTTGATATAGGCGGCAGTGCCGTTATCATCGAAGGTGTTTTTCGCGTCCCAGGATTCCCGGGTGAATACGGACAGTACGGCACGCTCAAAATCGTCCCACAAGCCGTAGAGGCCGCGGGCGGCGGTGTAGGTGAGGCCGCCGCGCCGCACTTCCTCGGCGGGCGGAAGAAGATTGTCGCCGGCTTCGGACCAGAAGTCCGCGTTGTCATTTGTAAAGCCGAACAGACGGCTGTACAGCACATAGGCCTGCCGATAGAGCAGCTGCTGTTCCTCGTCCAGGAAGTCGGGGATCGGGAGCGGGTCGGGCAGGGCGTAGAAGTCCAGGGG
>JAIEFH010000086.1 GCA_029067025.1 Oscillospiraceae bacterium
CGGGACGCTTTTCCTCCATCAGGGCGTACTGGTAGCGGCAGGGCTGGGCACAGGCCCCCCGGGAGGCGTCCCGCCCTGTCATATAGTTGGACAGCAGGCACCGCCCAGACCAGGACACGCACATGGCCCCGTGGACGAAGCACTCCACTTCCAGCCCGCGAGGGGCTTTCGCTTTCAGCTCCGCCACCTCGTCCAGGGAGAGCTCCCTTGCCAGGATCACCCGGCTGGCCCCCAACTCAAACCACACCCGGGCCATCTCGTAGTTGGTAATGCCCGTCTGGGTGGACATATGCACCTGGACATGGGGGGCGCGGCGGCGGCTAAGATCCAGCACGTCGGGGCCCGCGGCGATCACCGCGTCCACGCCGATGGCGTCCAGGTATTCCAAATACTCGGGGAGCTGGGCCGCCTCATGGTTTCTTGCCAGGGTGTTGCAGGTCACGTGAACCCGCACCCCCTTGGCGTGGGCGGCGGCTACAGCGTCCGCCAGACCCTCCCGGTCAAAGTTCCCGGCGAAGGCCCGCATACCGAAGGCGTTCCCGGCCAGATACACCGCGTCCGCGCCGTAGGCCAGGGCCATGTCCAGCCGTTCTCTATCTCCTGCCGGAGACAGCACCTCCGGCTTAGCCATTGGAGCTGTAGCGCTGCACCAGCACGTTGTGCTCGGCGAAGGTGCGGCTGTATTCGTGCTGCTTGGTGTCGGGATTAAGGACGTAGTAATAGTAGCCGGTGTCTGCCGGGTTCATGGCGGCCAGCAGCGACTGCATACCCGGATTGGAGATGGGCCCGGCGGGCAGACCCTGGTACAAATAGGTGTTGTAGGGGGAGTTGATGGACTTGTCCGCCTCGGTGGGGATCTTTCCGCCGTTGAGATACACCAGGGTGGCGTCGATCTGCAGGTAGCCCGCTGTCTCGGCGGCGGGGTTCTCCAGCCGGTTGTAGATGACGGAGGCGATGCTTCTGTAGTCGTTGCGCTCGGCGGTATTGGTGCCGTCGGTCTCCTTCTCGATCATGGACGCGATGGTGACGATGTCATGGAGGGAGTACTGGGCCTCCTCGCCGGAGTACTGGGCCATATACTCGTCCATTTTGGAGTCGAAGTTCACCAGCATCTTGTTGATGACGTATTTGGGGTTTTCACCCAGCTCAAAGGTATAGGTGTCAGGGAACAGGTAGCCCTCCAGACGGTGGTAATCCCCCAGGGGACGATCCTGGAGCCAGTCAAAGGCATAGTCATAGGAGGCGGCCATATCCTGGAGCTTCTCCACCGAGGTCACGCCGCGGTCGGCCAAAAGGTCAAAGACCTGGTCGATGGTGAGGCCCTCCTTAATGGTGATGTCTGTGGTCAGCCGGGTGGCGGAGGAGGAACCCATGCTGGACACCAGGGCGTGGTAGTCCATCTCGGTGTTCAGCTCGTATTTGCCCGGCGCGATCTTGTCCTGGGCGTGGGAGAATTGGGTGTAGAGCTTGAAGAGGAACTTGTACTGGATCAGCCCCGCCTCCTCCAGTTGATCCACAATGGTGTTGAAATCGGTATCCTCTTCGATGGTGATTTCGGTGGAGGCATAGGTTTTGTTCAAGCCCAGCAGGTCGCAGGCCCATGTCCAGCCCAGGGTGGCCAGGACGCCGGACAGACCGATGACCAAAAGGACGTACAAGAACGCGCCGGCCACCCGGGCCGCCGCGCTGCGCCGGCGGCGGGCGCGCTTATTCCGGGGCTGGGACGGCTCACGCTGGGACTGGCTGCGCTCGCTGGCGCGATGTTCATCTGCCATGTAGCTCACTCCTTTGGGTTGCGGCAGGGGGAACCAATTTTTCGGTCCCCACATAGTATAACGCAGAAACGGGGTAGAAAACGGGGCTCGCCCCCGGCGCCGCCGCAGGCGGCGTCGGGGCCGGTCTCTGTGACCGGGATATTATTAGTGAGGTGACAAAATCATGTGTTGTGGTAACAATGGTGGTTTCGGTGGGGGCTGCTGGTGGATCATCATCCTGATCCTCCTGATTTGCTGCTGCTGCGGCGGCGGGAACAACATGGGCTGTGGCTGCGGCTGCAACAATGGCTGCAACTGCGGCTGCAACAACGGCTGCGGCTGCAACGACGGTTGTTGCTGATTAGAAGCGCGGAGAAGCGGTCAGCGAGGGAGCTTGGACCGGAGCGAGGGCGAGCGATGGGGCTGCAAGCCCCAGAGACCAGTCCGAGACGAAGGGAAAGCGACCGAGCGCACTGACCGCTTCGCAGCGTGACAACAGCGAAGCGCGGAGCGCCCGGGAGCGGGCGGCCAAAGCGCTGTCGCGAACAGGCGAAGCGCTAAGCTGCAGCAAACCTTACCCATCGGGCGGAGGGGCAACCCTCCGCCCCCTTTATTCCTCAATGAGGACGAGCTGCACCGGAACGTCGAATTCCTCCCGGGGCATATGCTCCACCAGCCGCCCAGGGCGGCAGATGCACACGGTGAAGCCGGGAAAATCGGCCAGCCAGCGGTCGTAGTATCCGCCGCCCCAGCCCAGGCGGTAGCCATCCCGGTCGCACATCAGGTGGGGGATGAGGGCCGCGGCAATTTCATGCTTCCCAATGACGGGACAGGAACCGTCCGGCTCCGGGATGCCGAAGCGGTTGGGGACAAGCTGGTCGATGTCCAGCACCTGCCGGGCCTCCATGCCCCGGTGGGGCAGGCACACCGGCAGGGCCACCCGCTTGCCCATGTTCAGCAAAGCGCGGATGAGCGGGACGGTATTGGGTTCCCGGCCGGTGCCGTAAAACACCATCACGGTGTCCGCCGCCTCCACTTGGGGGAGGGCCAGAAAGCGGTCGAACAGCGCCCCGGCCTCCACCTGGGGCAGACCGGCGGCGTGGCGGCGCAGTTCCTCCTTGCGCTCCTTGACCGTCATGCCCGATAGTGAATCGCGGCGCGGACCTGGTCGGCAGCGGCGGCGCCCGCCAGCACCTCCACCAGGGTGAGGCCGAAGTCGAAGGAGGAGCCGGCGGCCCGGCCAGTAATCAGCTTGCCCTCAATGACCACGGGCTGCTCCATCATGGGGACCGCCCCGGCGTCGGACAGCGCGCCCTCCATGCTGGGGTAGCATACGCAGTGGGTGCCGGGGGAGAGCAGCCCCGCCCGGGCCAGCAGGGTGGGGGCGGCGCAGATGGCGGCCAGCCACAGCTTGTCGTCTCCCATCGCCTGACGGATCAGGGCCATGGCGGCCTCGCTGCCCTCAATGGCGGCTACGCCCCCCAGGCCGCCGGGGAGGACTACCATGTCGCCCTCCTCCAGCGTGACCGCCTCCACGGGTAGGTCGGCGCGGACAGTGACGCTGTGGGAGCTGGTGACGGTGTTCCCGCCGATGCCCGTCAGGGTGACGGGGAGGTTGGCGCGGCGCAGCACGTCGGCGGGGGCCAACGCCTCCGTCTCCTCAAAACCTGTGCCCAACAGAATATAGACCATAGAGCATCTGCCTTTCATTTAAATATGGTGCATTGTGTACCGTATTATTTTCCGCGGATACGCGCGCCCACGGCGGACACCAGGAACAATGGAAGCTTGGACATCCGGCCAATGCGGGAGGGTTCCTTCATCAGCCGGTACAGCCACTCCAGTCCCAGCTTCTGGAACTTCTCCGGGGCCCGCGCCACCTTGCCGGCGAACACGTCCAGCGCGCCCCCCATGCCGATGTACAGTTTCGCCCCGGCAGCTTCGCCGTGGGCGGCCATCCACTTCTCCTGCTTCGGTACGCCCAGGCAGACAAATACCACGTCGGCACGGGCCTCCCGGATGGCGTCGATGACCGGGCCGTCCTCCTGGAAGTAGCCGTCGTGGGTGCCGCACACCGCCAGACCGGGATAGGCGGCCCGGAGATTGACCGCGGCCTGCTCCGCCACCCCCGGCGCGGCCCCCAGCAGGAACAGGCGCTTGCCCGTCTTAGCCATGCGTTTCATCAGGCCCGTGCCAAAATCGACACCGGGCACCCGCTCCTTCAGCGGCCTGCCAAGGATTTTCGCGGCATAGATGACGCCCACGCCGTCGGGGATGACCAAATCGGCCCTGCCAATAATCTTGGCCAGCTCGGCGTCCTTGTTGGCCCGCTGGACGATCTCCGGGTTGGGGGTGACCACCAGATGGGCTCCCTCCTGCTCCAAAAGAACCTCGGCCCGATTCAGGGCCTCGTCCATGGTCACATTGTCAAAGGCCACGCCCAGCACATCCACCCGCATGGCGTTCCCTCCTCTTTGGCATAACAATCCATTTTGCCGATATTCTAGCACAGTTTTGGAAAAAAGTCCACCCATGGCGGGAAGTATTTACATTCCGTTCATCCTCCCCGGCAGAATGACGGGAGAAACCGGGGGACTTTTGGGGAAATTGGCACAATTGGCCCTTGACATGGACAGGGCAAAGGGCTATACTAGCGGTCATGAGTTGAATGACTCGTTTCTTTGTGCCCGGGCACTTTTGCGGCACAAAGCGATAAAGCAAGATTTGGAGGAATACAGAATGAAAAAGAGTTCCAAGCTGCTGGCGCTGATTCTGGTGCTGGCCATGGCAATGTCTCTGTCCCTGTCCCTGGCCGGCTGCTCCGGCAGCTCCAATGACAAATATGTGGTGGGCATCTGCCAGCTGGCCCCCCATCCCGCGCTGGACGCCGCCACCCAGGGCTTTAAGGACGCTCTGACCGAGAAGCTGGGCGACAAGGTGGAGATCAAGGAGCAGAACGCCGCCGGCGACACCCCCACCTGCGCTACCATCATTGACGGCTTTGTATCCGACAAGGTGGATTTGATTATGGCCAACGCCACCGCGCCCCTCCAGGCCGCCGCCTCCGCCACCGATACCATCCCCGTGCTGGGCACTTCCATTACCGAATACGGCGTGGCCCTGGGCATTGATAACTTCTCCGGCACCGTGGGCACCAACGTGTCCGGCACCTCTGACCTGGCTCCCCTGGATCAGCAGGCCGAGATGATTCACGAGTGGTATCCAGACGCCAAGACCGTGGGCCTGCTGTACTGCTCCGCCGAGCCCAACAGCCAGTACCAGGTGGACAACGTCCAGGCCTACCTGGAGCGCATGGGCTACACCTGCACCCAGTACCCCTTCTCCGACACCAACGACATGGCCGCTGTGACCCAGACCGCCGCTGACAACAGCGACGTGATTTACGTGCCCACCGACAATACCGCCGCCAACAACACCGGCATCATCGACAACATCTGCCGGGGCGTGGTGCCTGTGTTCGCCGGCGAGGAGGGCATCTGCGGCGGCTGCGGCGTGGCTACCCTGTCCATCAGCTACTACGACATCGGCTACAAGACCGGCGAGATGGCCGCTGACATTCTCACCGGCAAGGCCGACGTGAAGACCATGGCCATTGAGTACGCGCCCCAGTTCGTGAAGAAGTACAACCCCGTCATCTGCGAGGCGCTGGGTCTCACCGCCCCCGCGGACTACGAGGCCATTGTGACTGAGTAATCAATCCCACCGAAACGGCGGGAAAGGGTTTCCCTTTCCCGCCGCTTTCGCGTATCATTCATGCTTTCACCAACATCAGGGAGGAATTTCCACTATGACAGGTTTTCTCGGCGCGCTGCCGGGCGCCATCTCCCAGGGCCTGATCTGGGGCATTATGGCCATCGGCGTCTACATCACCTATAAAATACTGGACATCGCGGATCTGACGGTGGATGGCTCCTTCTGTACCGGGGGCGCGGTGTTCGTCATGCTGTTCCAGGGCGGGGTCAACGTGTGGCTGGCCATGCTGGCGGCGCTGCTGGCGGGTATGCTGGCGGGGCTGGCCACGGGGCTGCTGCACACCGTGTGCGGGATACCCGCCATCCTGGCCGGCATCCTCACCCAGTTGGGGCTGTACTCGGTGAATATGGCCATCATGAATTTCCTGGCCTCCGTGTCCCTCTCCATTACCCAGAATGAGGTTCTGGAGAAACTGCTGGTGTCCCTGCGCTTTGTGGGCAGGGCGGGCATCAACGGCGAGTACCCCCTGTGGCGGCACCCCATTATTGTGGTTGGGCTGTTCACCGCCGCCCTCATCGCCATCCTGTACTGGTTCTTTGGCACTGAGCTGGGCGCGGCCCTGCGCGCCACCGGCTCCAACCCCAACATGGCCCGGGCCCAGGGCATCGACACCAACTGGACCAAGGTGCTGGGATTGGTGGTGTCCAACGGCATGGTGGCCCTGTCCGGGGCCTTGCTGTGCCAGTACAACGGCAGCAACGAGATCAACGTGGGCCGGGGCGCCATTGTCATTGGCCTGGCCTCCGTCATCATTGGCGAGGTGCTGCTGGGCAAGGTGTTCCGCAATTTCGCGCTGAAGCTGCTAAGCGTGTCCATTGGGGCCATCATCTACTACACCGTGATCACCGCGGTGCTCAAGATGGGCCTGAACCCCAATTATCTGAAGCTCTTGACCGCCCTGGTGGTGGCCATCTTCCTCACCATCCCCTATTGGAAAGATAAGTATTTCACCAAAGCCGTGAAGCCCGCGCGGAAGGGGGACAAGGCCAATGCTTGACGTAAAGAATATCTGCAAGACTTTCAACCCCGGCACCGTCAACGAAAAGACGGCGCTGCGGGGGGTGTCCCTCCACCTGGATGACGGCGATTTCGTCACCGTCATCGGCGGCAACGGCGCGGGCAAGTCCACCCTGCTCAACGCGGTGGCGGGGGTGTGGCCGGTGGACTCCGGCTCTATCTCCATCGGTGGGGTGGACGTGACCCATCTGCCGGAGCACAAGCGGGCCCGCCACATCGGCCGGGTGTTCCAGGATCCCATGATGGGCACCGCCGCCACCATGCAGATTGAGGAAAACATGGCCCTGGCGGCCCGGCGGGGGAGGAGCCGCACCCTTCGCCGCGGCATCACCCGGGACGAGCGGGATCACTACCGGGAGATGCTGAAGATCCTGGATCTGGGGCTGGAGGACCGGCTCACGTCCAAGGTGGGGCTGTTGTCCGGCGGACAGCGTCAGGCGCTGACGCTGCTCATGGCCACCCTGCAAAAGCCCCAGCTGCTGCTGCTGGACGAGCACACCGCCGCCCTGGACCCCAAGACGGCGGCCAAGGTGCTGGATGCCACCGAGCGCATCGTGCAGAAGGATCATCTCACCACCCTGATGATTACCCACAACATGAAGGACGCCATTGTCCACGGCAACCGGCTGATTATGATGTACGAGGGGAACATCGCCCTGGACATCTCCGGGGAGGACAAGAAGAAGCTCACGGTGGAGGACCTGCTGGCCAAGTTCGGCCAGGCCACCGGCTCCGACGAGGCGGACGACAAGCTGCTGCTGGGCTGAAAACAGAACTTGACAACGGCGCGTGGGAAACCATGCGCCGTTGCGTTATTTGTGATGTCATGTTATACTTGCTATGATAAAAGTATGATAAGATGCGATAAAAAGGGGAGTAATTCATGAAAGAACGCACGCAAGAGGTCGAACAAATCATGACGGAGCGCTTCGGAAAAGATACTGTGATTGCGCTGGCGACAGTGGAAAATGGAGTGCCTTTCGTACGAAACGTAAACGCCTATTATGAGGACGGGGCGTTTTATATCATTACGTACGCCCGTTCCAATAAAATGAAGCAGATAGGGGGCAATCATGCCGTCGCGATCGCCGGCGAGTGGTTTACGGCGCATGGAAGGGGTGTCAACTTAGGCTGGTTTGGAAAAAAAGAAAATGGCAGGATTGCAGAGAAGCTGAAAAACGCCTTTTCTGGATGGATTGACAACGGACACAATAATTTTGATGATGAAAATACCATCATCCTATGCGTGGAATTGACAGACGGCCTGCTGCTGTCACATGGCACAAGATACGAGTTCTAGAAGTCCGCAAGCCGCCCGCCGGTCTCCTGGCGGGCGTTTTTTGCGCAAAATTTTGGAATCTTCTTGACAACGGCACAGAATAAGCATATGCTTAATAAAAAGAGAGAAGTTTAGAGGTGACGGCCATGACCCAGCGGGAACGCCAAATCCTCCGATGGATCGAGGAGAACCCCCTGATCTCCCAGCAGGAGCTGGCGGATAAGGCGGGCATCGCCCGGTCGTCGGTGGCGGTGCACATCTCCAACCTGATGAAAAAGGGGCACATCGCCGGCAAGGGCTATATCGTGTCCGCCGCGCCCTACGCCGTGGTGGTGGGCGGCGTGAACATGGACATCGGCGGCGTGTCAAACGCCGCCCTGGTCCCCGCCGACTCCAACCCTGGCGTGGTGCGCATGAGCCTGGGGGGTGTAGGCCGGAACATCGCCCACAACATGGCGCTTTTAGGGCTGGATGTGCGGCTGCTCACCGCCTTCGGGGACGACGGCCACGCCCAGCGCATCGCGGCCTCCTGCGGGGAGCTGGGGATCGACATCAGCCGGTCGCTGGTGGTGCCCGGGAAGCGCACCTCCACGTACCTGTTCATCGCCGATGAGATGGGGGAGATGGCCCTGGCCCTGGCCGACATGGACATCTACCGCCATATCACCCCGGCATACCTGGCCTCCCGGGCGCAGCTCTTGCAAAACGCCCAGCTGGTCATCGTGGACGCCAACATCCCGGCCGAGTCCATCGCGTGGCTGGCCCAGCACGTGAAGCCCCCCATCTTTGCCGACCCGGTGTCCACCGCCAAGGCGGAAAAGCTGCGGCCCGTGCTGGGCAGGCTTCACACTTTGAAGCCCAACCGCATCGAGGCCGAGCTGTTGTCCGGTGTGACCATCACCGATGGGGACAGCTTGAACCGGGCCGCCGACGCATTGCTGGACACGGGCCTGCGCCGGGTGTTCATCTCCCTGGGCGGGGACGGGGTGTTGGCCGCCGACCACAGCGGCCGGGTGCGCCTGCCCTGCATGGAGGGGAATATGGTGAATACCACCGGATGTGGGGACGCGTTCATGGCGGCGCTGGCCTGGGCCTACCTGGAGGGCACGGCGCTGGAGGACACCGCCCGGGCGGGCTCCGCCGCCGCGGCCATCGCCATGGAGAGCGGCGAGACCATCAACGACGCCATGAGCGCGGAGGCGCTGACAGAGCGGATGGGCAAAAGACTTTGACCGCGAAACTGTGTGTCGCTCTAAATGATTATAAAATAAGGAGGAACAAATTGTGAACAAGTATCTTGACATTTCCCCCGAGGTGGCCGAGGCCCTTGCCAACGGCAAGCCCGTGGTGGCGCTGGAGTCCACCATCATCTCCCACGGTATGCCGTACCCTCAGAACGTGGAGACCGCCCTGGCGGTGGAGAACATCATCCGGGAGAACGGAGCGACCCCCGCCACCATTGCCGTCATCGGCGGGCGGCTGAAGGCAGGCTGCACCAAGGAGGAGATCGAGTACCTGGGCAAAGCGGGCGCTAATGTCACCAAGGCCAGCCGCCGGGATCTGGCTGTGCTGTGCGCCCGCGGGCAGGACGGGGCCACCACCGTCACCACCACCATGATTATCGCCCATATGGCGGGCATCAAGGTGTTTGCCACCGGCGGCATCGGCGGCGTCCACCGGGGCGGGTCGACGACTATGGACATCTCCGCCGACCTGGAGGAGCTGGCCCATACCCCCGTCATGGTGGTGTGCGCCGGGGCCAAGTCCATCCTGGATTTGGGGCTGACGCTGGAGTATCTGGAGACCCACGGCGTGCCGGTGCTGGGCTACGGCACGAAGGAGCTGCCCGCGTTCTACACCCGGCACAGCGGCTTTGCGGTAGATTATCAGGTGGACACCCCCGAGGAGCTGGCGGCGGCCTTCCGGGCCAGCCTGGAGCTGGGCTTTGAGGGCGGTATGCTGGTGACCAACCCCATCCCGGAGGAGTACTCCATGGACCCGGCGGTCATCAACGCCGCCATCGACGAGGCGCTCCGGCAGGCGGAGGAGAACGGTATCCACGGCAAGGAGACCACCCCCTTCCTGCTGGCCAAGGTGAAGGAGCTCACCGGCGGCGACAGCCTGGACTCCAACATCCAGCTGGTGTTTAACAACGCCAAGGTGGCGGCCCGGACTGCCGCCTGCCTGGCGAAATAAAGAAGGACGCCCCCACCCAGAGGGAGAGGTAACGTAAGGAAGTTACCTCTCCCTCACAAACAGAGCAGCGTATCCAATCGTTTTTAGCATTTGCCGTTTCCACTTAACCAAAATTCCTCCATAGCCGCGTTAAACTTATTCGGTGTGTCCATATTCACGCAATGTCCTGCTCCCTCGAATATAATCACACCGCATTCTGGCTCATTTTTCTTCCACATTTCTACAGCTGATAATTCCATAGGAATATCGTACTTTCCGCAGCCGATCAGTAAAGGGTATTTCCTGGGCTTTGCTTGCCGAACATTTATCATGCGATTCAAAGAAGCTAAATACATAAATGACTTTTTTGGAAATTGAATATTCATCTCGTAAAAATCCTTTTGGGCCTGCAGCGTATAAGCAGATATTTTCTTGTTCGACTTCGCAAACCATTTGACCGAAAATAGAGCTTTAAGCATCATAAGCATCTGTGATGCACCATTTTCTCTCTGCATTTTGGCATCAAAATTGTTTATATCATAACCGCCGAAACAAGCAAGTGATTGTACGGCTTCTGGATACTGATTAGCAAAGTCTTGGGCTAACACAGCTCCCAGTGAAATCCCAACAATATGTATCTTTGCAATTTTCTCTGTTTTTAAGATTTCGCTTATCCACGCCGACATTTTATCTATACGATCGCCTTTTCGTGATTTTGTTGATTTACCGTGACCAATAATATCAAGAGTAAGAATATTGTATTTATCTCGAAAATAGTCGATTTGTGCTTGAAACATATGATGATTTACAAAAGCAGCGTGCAAAAGAAGTATCCACTCTGCTTTTTCCTTTCCGCTGATGTAATAAACGATAGGTGATTTCTCTAAATTGTATTGTTTCATATTTCACCGTTCCTCATCTTTTCTAATAAATTTTCAAACCAGTCAATATTAAATTTGATTACGTCTTTGCCATATAGAGCAGATACAAATTGATAGTTGAGTATATCTTTGTGTTCTTCGGAAACATCAATATTCTTCACTTCATCACATATTGCCGCTAACACATGGTATTGTTCTTTTAAATAAATTAAATGCTGCTGTATGCTTGCCTCACGATTTTCCTTATCTGAAAACCCCATAAAATAGACCTTTGCTAACTCTGGATTTTTAGGGCTTTGTTCTTCTATGGGCGTGTTTACCCACTCGTAAAAATGTTGCTTTCCACTTTCCGTTATGCAATAGACTTTCTTATATTTTCCGTTATCAATCATCTCCTCATAATTGATATATCCGCAATTCAGCAGTTTTTTAACAGCCGCCTGTATGCTGCCCATACTGCTGCTATACATCAAATTTATCCCTTTGCTAATTCTATCCCTTAATTGATATATCGTTCTGTTACATATAAGTAAAAGTCCAAGAATAATGTTATCCATTGTACATCCTCCTTATATTACTATTAGTAACATTACTATTATATACAGAAAAAATCAAAAGTCAAGCGGATAGTTGATTTTGCCAAACGCAAGGCGACAGAGCTTTTACCCCCTGCCGCCAATCTGTTATACAAAGCCATGCAAGAACGCAGGAAAAAGGCAGCGTAGCCGTAGCTGCGCTGCCCAAATCAGATAACTTACCATTTATGCCCCCGCTTTGGAGCAGCTTCCTTATGGGAGCTGCCCCCATGAGCGGGGGCCCTTTTCCCTCAAAAATAGAACAACTCCTCGAACTTCTTGTCCAGCGCCACGCACAAAATCAGCGCCAGCTTGGCCGTGGGGTTGAACTGCCCCGTCTCGATGGAGCTGATGGTGTTGCGGGACACGCCCACCAGCTCCGCCAGCTGTCCCTGGGACAGCTTTTTTTCGGCCCGGGCCTCTTTCAACCGGTTTTTCAAAATCAGGCTTTCGTCCATTAAAAGACCCCCAGCACATCGCGCAGATAGAATATGAAGAACATCACGCAGCACGCCGCGTAGACCAGCCCGAGCGCCAGCTCATGCCGCCGGCGCAGCTTAAT
>JAIEFH010000087.1 GCA_029067025.1 Oscillospiraceae bacterium
CCGTCCCCGCTTACTTCACCGACGCCCAGCGCCAGGCCACCAAGGACGCGGGCAAGATCGCCGGCATGGAGGTCAAGCGCATCATCAACGAGCCCACCGCCGCGGCTCTGGCCTACGGCGTGGACAAGGAGTCCGACCAGAAGATCATGGTGTACGACCTGGGCGGCGGCACCTTTGACGTGTCCGTGCTGGAAGTGGGCGACGGCGTCATCGAGGTGCTGGCCACCGCGGGCAACAACCGCCTGGGCGGCGACGATTTTGACAAGTGCGTTATGGACTGGATGGCCGCCGAGTTCAAGAAGGCGGAGGGCATCGACCTCACTGGCGACAAGGTCGCCATGCAGCGCCTGAAGGAGGCCGCCGAAAAGGCCAAAATCGAGCTGTCCGGCGTCACCACCACCTCCATCAACCTGCCCTATATCACCGCCGACGCCACCGGCCCCAAGCACCTGGATTTGACCCTGTCCCGAGCCAAGTTCGACCAGCTCACCGCCCATCTGGTGGAGGCCACCGCCGGCCCCGTGCGCCAGGCCATGAGCGACGCGGGCCTCAGCGGCAATGACATCCAGAAGGTCCTCATGGTGGGCGGCTCCAGCCGCATCCCCGCCGTGCAGGACATGGTCAAGCGCCTCACCGGCAAGGAGGGTTTCAAAGGCATCAACCCCGACGAGTGCGTGGCCATGGGCGCGGCGCTTCAGGGCGGCGTGCTGGTGGGCGACGTGAAGGGCCTGCTGCTGCTGGACGTGACCCCCCTGTCTCTGGGCATTGAGACCATGGGCGGCGTGATGACCAAGCTCATCGAGCGCAACACCACCATCCCCGCCAAGAAGAGCCAGGTGTTCACCACCGCTGCCGACAACCAGACCTCCGTAGAAGTCCACGTTCTCCAGGGCGAGCGGGAGATGGCCCAGTATAACAAGACCCTGGGCCGGTTCCACCTGGACGGCATTGCCCCCGCCCGCCGGGGTATGCCCCAGATCGAGGTGACCTTCGATATCGACGCCAACGGCATCGTCAACGTGTCCGCCAAGGATCTGGGTACCGGCGCCGAGCAGCACATCACCATCACCTCCTCCACCAATATGTCCAAGGAGGATGTGGAGAAAGCCGTGCGGGAGGCGGAGCAGTTTGCCGCCGAGGACGCCAAGCGCAAAGAGGAAGTGGACACCCGCAACGAGGCAGACCAGATGGTGTACCAGACCGAGAAGATCCTGGGCGAGATGGGCGACAAGGTGGATGCCAATGACAAGGCCAGCATCGACAGCGCGCTGAACAAGGTGAAGGACGCCCTGAAGGGCACCGACACGCAGGCCATCAAGAGCGCCACTGAGGAGCTGAAAAATGCGTTCTACGCCGTCAGCGAGAAGCTGTACTCCCAGGCGGGCGGCCAGGCCGGCCCCGGCCCGGACATGGGCGGCGCGGGCTTCGGCGGCAGCCAGCCTAACGGCGATGACAATGTGGTGGACGCTGACTATGAAGTCGTCGATGACGATCAGAACAACTAATAACTTGACGGGAAACAGCGGGGCGTACTGCCCCGCCTTTCCCGCGTTTTAAGAGGTGATCCATCATGCCAGATCAAAAGCGAGATTATTACGAAGTTCTGGGCGTGGGCAAGACCGCGTCCGACGACGAGCTGAAAAAGGCATATCGCAAGCTGGCCAAGCAGTACCACCCCGACATGAACCCTGGCGACAAAGAGGCCGAGGCCAAGTTCAAGGAAATCAACGAGGCCTACGAGGTGCTGTCCGACAAGGACAAGCGGGCCAAGTACGACCAGTTCGGCCACGCGGGAGTGGACCCCAACTTCGGCGCGGGCGGCTTCGGCGGCTACGGCGATTTTGGCGACTTCGGGGATTTCGGCGGCTTTGGCGACATTCTGGGGGATATCCTGGGCGGCTTTGGCGGCAGGAGTACCCAGCGCAGCGGCCCCCAGCGGGGGGAGAGCCTGCGGGCCAGCATCACCATCAGCTTTGAGGAGGCCGCCTTTGGGTGTGAGAAGGAGATCACCCTGAACCGCATGGAGAGCTGCGACAACTGCCACGGCACCGGCTGCGCCCCCGGCACCACCGCCGAGGTGTGCCCGGATTGCCATGGCTCGGGCACCGTGCGGGTGCAGCAGCGCATGGGCGGCATGGCGTTTACCAGCTCCGCCCCCTGCACCCGGTGCCGGGGGACGGGCAAGATCATCCACCAGCCCTGTAAGAGCTGCGGCGGCGTGGGCAATGTGAGAAAGCACCGGAAGCTGTCCGTCAGCATCCCCCAGGGCATCAATGACAAGCAGGCTATCTCCCTCCGGGGCCAGGGCAACGCGGGAACCAACAACGGCCCCAACGGCGATTTGATCGTGGAGGTGCGGGTGAAGCCCCATCCCTATTTCCAGCGGGAGGGCACCTCGGTGCTGTACGAGTGCCCGGTGAGCTTCTACCAGGCGGCCCTGGGCGCGGAGCTGGAGATCCCCACCATCGACGGCAAGGTGAAGTACAC
>JAIEFH010000088.1 GCA_029067025.1 Oscillospiraceae bacterium
CGGCGGTGCGCCACATGCGGGCGGGGCGGGACAACGTGCGCCGGCTCATCTCCGCCAGACCGGCCCACCCCCGGGCACAGTTGACGAAGGTGCCTCGGGAAAACCCGGAGACGCCCCCCATGTTCTGTATGCTGCTGCGCAAGCACTTCACCGGGGCGCGGCTGCTGGAGCTGACCCAGCCCCCCATGGAGCGGCTGCTGGACTTCCGTTTCGAGACGCTGGACGAGCTGGGCGATCGGGTGGAGCGGCGGCTGGTGCTGGAGTGCATCGGCCGGAAATCAAACCTCATCATGCTGGACGGGGCGGGACGGGTCACCGATTGTATGCGTCGGGCAGACGGCGACCTGTCTGTCAAGCGGCCCGTCATGCCGGGGCTGTACTACCAGCCCCCCGAGCCCACCGGGCGGCTGGATCCCTCCGCCATGAGCCCTGACGAGCTGCGCGCCCACGTCCTCGCCAACGCCCCCGAGGGGGACGGCCAGGACAAGTGGCTGCTGGACAGCTTCAACGGCCTGTCCCCCCTCATCGCCAGGGAGCTGGTGTTCCAGGGCGAGGGCAGCCGGGAGGGGCTGGCCGAGCGGTTCTGCCAGTTGATGGACAGGGTGCGGGCTGGGGACTTCACCCCCACCGTGCTGATCAAAGACGGCAAGCCCATGGACTTCACCTTTATGCCGGTGCTGCAATACGGCCCCAAGGTGGAACTGCGCCGCTATCCCACCTTCTCCGAGCTGCTGGACGACTTCTACGAGCAGAAGGAGGCCCAGGAGCGGGTGAAGCAGCGGGGGCAGGATTTTATCCGCTCCGTCACCCAGGCCCGGAACCGCACCGCCAAAAAGATCGCCAACCAGGAGGGCGACCTGGCCCGCTCCGCCGACCGGGAAACCCTGCGCCAATATGGCGACATCATCACCACCAACTTCTATCAGATGTCCAAGGGTCAGACCGTTCTCCGGGCCCAAAACTACTACGACCCGGACTGCAAGGACGTGGACATTCCTTTAGACCCGCTCCTCACCCCCCAGCAGAACGCCGCCAAGTACTACAAGGACTACAAAAAGGCCCAGAAGGCGGAGGAGATGCTGACCATCCAACTGGAGAAGAACCGCCGGGAGCTGGGCTACCTGGACAGCGTTTTACAGATGATAACGCTTTCCGAGGGCGACAGGGATTTGCAGGAGATCCGCCAGGAGCTGATGGACAACGGCTACCTCAAGCAGCACAAGCGAAAAATGACCGCCAAGGGCCGGGTGAAGATCGTCCACGCCAAGCCCATGGAGTTCCGCTCCTCCTCCGGCCTCACCATCCTGGTGGGCAAAAACAACAGCCAGAACGACCGGCTGACCCTGAAAGACTGCGACAAGCGGGATCTGTGGCTCCACGCCCAGAAGCTCCACGGCTCCCATGTCATCCTGAAAACCGGCGGGGTGGAGCCGGACGAGCAGTCCCTCACCGAGGCGGCCATGCTGGCGGCCTGGTTCTCCCAGGGGCGGGAGTCGGGCCAGGTGCCGGTGGACTACACCCCAGTGAAGGTGGTCAAAAAGCCCGCCGGGGCCAAGCCGGGATATGTGATCTACAACACCTACCGCACCGTATACGTCACCCCAAATGAAGAGTTCGTGCGGGCGCTGCGGGACGGAAAGAAAAACTGATGGAGGACGCGCTATGACGGAGATCATGTCCAACGGCGAGCTGCGCCGCCGCGCGGCGGAGTTCATCGCCCAGCGGGCCCAGTCCAACGCCCGGGCCTGGCCCCGGATCGGAAAGGACATCGCCCTGGTGGACGAGGACGGCCCCGCCGGCTCCCTGCTGTTCTCCTGCCGCACGGACAATTCCATGTCCAACCCCCTGGGCATCGTCCACGGCGGTGTCACCGCCTCCCTGGTGGACACCTGTATGGGCGTCACCTGCACCGCCCAGTGCGGCGGCGCTCCCACCCCCACCGTCACCATGACGGTGAACTACGTCCGCCCCGTCCCGCTGGACGCGGACATCCTGGTGCGCACCCGCACCGTCCGGGTGGGGACCACCTCGGGGCAGATGCAGGCGGAGGTGTTCCTGACCGGCAAGCCGGAAGAAGCCCTGGCAACAGCCACCGGGGTTTACGCGATCAGACGATGAATTATGAAAACCGCGTCCAATGGACGCGGTTTTTCCTATTTATACGCTCATTTGCTGAAGCAGCATCCCACTCCGGGGCTGTACGGTGACCCAGTTGCCCTGGGAGATCAGGGGCTTATGTTGGTCGGCGTCCGTGCCGTCTGCCCGGATGGTCCACCGGCCCGCGGCCAATTGGATGGCATATCCGTGCTCTGTGGCGTTGTAGGCGACAAACAGCCGCTCCCCGCAGGGGCCGCCCCCCTCCACCTGGAAGGACACCACCCCGTCCCGGTGGACTTTGCGCTCCACAATGCGCTCCCCCGCCTTGGCGGACTTGTCGCACAGCCCAGGCAGCGACTTGCGCAGACGGATGAGCTGCCGGTAGTAGTCCGTCAGCCCCCCAAAGGTCCAAGCCCGGTGCCAGTCCAGCTTGTTCACCCCGGGGGAGGACTTATAGCTGTTGTAATCCCCCAGCTTGGTGCGGCCAAACTCCTCCCCCGCCGGGAAGAAGATATTCCCCTGGCAGGTGAAGCAGATAAACGCCGCCAGCCTGTTCTGGGCCAGCAGATCGTCCTGAGGCTGCGCATAGGAGGGGGTTCCCGAGGCGCACAGCGCCAGCTTGTCCCACAGGGTGTAATTATCGTGGACGGACACATAGTTGATGATCTGCCCGCAGGATCGGGGTTGGAAGCCTCCCTCGCCGCCCATCCAGCCCGCGGCGGAGGCCAGTATGGTCTCGCCCAGCCCCATGGCTCCATTGACAAAGCCGGGCTGCTCCCCGTGGAAGCAGTCGCCCTTGACGGCGTCCCGGGTGGTGTCGCAGAAAATGGCGATATCCGGGTCCAGGCGCTGAATGTTGTATTTCAAGGCCGAGGCGGTGTCGGGCTCCATGGGGGAATCGTTTGCCCGCCAGGGTTCGCCGTACACCAGCTTTTCCCCCGGGCCAAACTCGGCGTCCAGCGCCCAGCGGATGCGGTTCATCAGCTCCACCGTCAAAAGGCCCATCAGGTCGAAGCGGAAGCCGTCGATGTGGTACTCCCGCGCCCAATACAGCACCGAGTTGAGAATATAATTGTCCACCATGGCCCGGCCTGCCGCCACGTCGTTTCCGCAGCCGGAGCCATTGGACAGCGACCCGTCTGCCCACCTGCGGTAGTAATAACCCGGCGCGGAGCGGTCCAGCCAGGAGTCGGCGCCATGGGTGTGGTTGTACACCACGTCCATCACCACCCGCATCCCGTTGGCGTGAAGGGCTTGGATCATCTCCTTGCACTCACGGATACGGACGGCTCCGTCGGACGGGTCGGTGGAATAGCTGCCCTCGGGTACGTTGTAGTTCAGCGGATCATAGCCCCAGTTGAACTGCCCCTCGTCCCCGCCCTCGTCCACCGAGTTGAAGTCGAAAATGGGCAGAAGCTGGACGTGGGTGACACCCAGGCTGCGCAGATGCTCCATGCAGACAGGCAGCCGCCCGTCCGCGCCCCGCCAGGCAAAAGCCTTGAATTTCCCCCGGAGCCGCGCCGGTACGCCGCTGTCCGCGTCATAGGAAAAATCCTTTACGTGGAGCTCGTAGATAATGCGCTCGGGCTGGGCCGGGGGAGGGCAGTCCCGCTCAAATCCCTCCGGATTGGTGCGGGACAGATCCACCGCCATGCTTCGGGCCCCGTTGCAGCCGCAGGCCAGGGCATAGGGATCGGCGGTACGGACTGTCCCGGAGGCTGTCTCTACCTCGTAATCGTAATACACTCCGTGGAGATCCCCCTCCACGCTCACTGTCCACACGCCCCGCTCACCGGGAGCCAGCGCCAGCCGGTCATAGGCGTCCGAGACGCCGTCCCGGTATAAAAACAGCTCTACCCGGACGGCCTCCGGGCTCCACAGCTTAAATATCGTCCGCTCCGGGGTACACACGGCGCCCAGGTCGCAGCCGTCGTAGGCGTACCGCCGGTCGAATTCTCTATCGTATCGCGTTGTATGTTCCACACTCATTCCCCATAACCAATTTGCTTATTTGTCAGAGCTGCCCGGTATTCTGTACAGCCCATCTAATATATTGGTTTTTAGCCCTCCTGTCAACGGGAAATTCAAAGTTTTCACCTGTTTTTGCAAAAAATGAAAAAGCATCCAGCCCGCTTTGCGGGCCGGATGCTTTTTCGTCATTCCTCTGGTTCCGGGAAATAATCGCTCAGGAAGGTGGACACGGCCGTCCAATACAGTCTCGGATCCGTCCCCACCGACGCCGCGTGGCCGGCCCCAGGCATCCACAAGAAGCTCTTGGGGCACTTGGCCGCCTGGTAGAGCTTACCCATCATGGCGGCGGGGACAAAGTCGTCCTCCACGCCGTGGATAAAAAACGTAGGGGTTTTGGACCGGGCCACCGCCCGGATGGGCGCGGCGTCCCGCAGGTCAAAGCCCGTCCGGCGCAGCGCCGTCTTGCGCAGCGCGGCAAACAGCAGTCCCGAGGGGAGGGGGACCCGGGTCGGCAGCCCCTCCTGGAAGCGGCTCAGCACATGGCGGGCTTGGGCTTCAATCGTGGTGTAGGCGCAGTCGGACACGGCGGCCTTCACCTGCCGGGGCAGGGCCCCGCCGGTGGCCATGAGCACCGTGGCCGCGCCCATGGATACGCCGTGAAGCACGATCTCCGCCTCCGGGTCCTTGCGGACGATATAATTGCACCAGCCCACCAGATCCAGCCGCTCGTCATAGCCCCAGCCCACGTAATCGCCCTCGCTCTGGCCATGGCCCCGCTGGTCAGGCAGGAGTACGTGCCAGCCCAAATCGCTGTAGTGCCTGGCGATGGCTCCCATGGACTCATAGGTGTCGTGATAGCCATGGACGCAGATGGCCCAGCGGTGGCAGTCCTGACGGCCCGGGGCCAGCGCCGCCCA
>JAIEFH010000089.1 GCA_029067025.1 Oscillospiraceae bacterium
GGGTCGGGGTCGGGACAGGGCTGTTGGTGACGGTGATGTGCAGGGTCTCGCCGTCCGCGCTGAGCTCAGAATAGCTGACGGTGTAACCGGTGGTGAGCTCCAGGACAGTGAGCTTATCCTTCACGGACTCGGGCAGGCCATTGAAGCCAGCGCTCCAGCCGTTCTCCGCATTCAGCTCCACGGTATCCAGGGTGACGCCGTCAATGACCAGCTGGATGATGACGGGCTTCTGCTGGTTCGTGGGGACGCCGTTCCAAACCTTGTCGACCGTCAGGCCGTACTCGGGGGCATTGGCGTTGCCGATGGTCACATTGCCGTTGGAACCCACGCCGCCGCCGCGCTGGGCCTGGTTGCCGGTGATGACCAGCTTGGCGCTGTTCAGCGCCAGCTCCTTCGCGCTGTCGGACACGATCGCCTTCACAGCGATGTTCGTGGTGTACCGACCGGACGCCACCAGCTTGGCATAGGTCTCGGCGTCATAGCGCACAGAATCGTCCTCGACCCGGCCCTGGCCGCTGGCATAGTTCTCATACACCTTGCCATCGAGGTACCAGTTCACTTTGCCGCCGCCAAGCATACGCTCAGTCAGGTCGGCGAACTTCGCACCCTCGGCATTCTCGCTGCCCAAGAGCACAACGGACACCAGGTCGTCCGCGGCACCGCCGGCGGTGTTGTCAAAGATGGCCGGGCCTTCGTTGACGTACTGCTCGCTGGAACCGGTGGGGCAGAAATACATACCGCCGCCCATGACGGTCGCGGTGTTGCCGTGGATCACGGCGTTGGACAGATGGGCAGAGGTGAAGTCGGAGGTGGAATTGCTTTCGGGGGTCTCCACATAGATGCCGCCGCCGGTCTCGCTTGCGGTGTTGTCGGCGATCAAGCCGGCATTCAGCGTCACATCGTTGGAATTGACATAGATGCCGCCGCCGTAAACTGCGTAGTTGCCGGAAATCTCGCCGCCGTCCATGGTGAACACGCACTTGGGGTCATAATATTTGTTTACACCGATCATATCACCGGTGCGGCCCGCCACAGAGATGCCGCCGCCGTAGCCCCACTGCGAGGTGTTGCCGGTGATCTTGCCGCCGTTCATGTGCAGATCGGCATTGCCCCACAGGGCGATACCGCCGGCATCCTTGTATGTCCTGTTGTTGCTGATCTCCGCGTCGCCGGTCAGCTTCATAATGGCGGACGGATCGTTGTGGTACCAGCCGTAAAGCACAACGGCACCGGCACCCAGGTTATTGCGGTTATTGGTGATCTTGCCGCCGCTCATGGTGAACTCAGCGCCGGACCATACCACCACAGGGGCGCTGTAGTAGGCATAAAGCCTGGTGTCGGTGATCGTGCCGCCGGTCATGGTGAACTTCGCGCCCTTCTCCAGCACGATGGCGCCCTTGGAGTTATCCAGGCCGGAGCCGCCGCCGATGATGGTGCCGTTGTTCAGGACCAGTTCGCCGTTGACCTGGAACACCAGGGCCGAGGCGGAATTGCTGTCTACCGTCTTGCCCTCAGCCGCGCCCTTGATGGTCAGGTTTTCGTCGTCGACGGTCAGCTTGCCGCCCTCGTCAATGACGAACAGGGACTTGTTGAATTCGTTGGGAGCCTCGATGCTGGCGTCCTCCCCGTTGGTGACCAGGGTGATGTCTTTGCCTTTGCCGATACGAATGGAATCGCCCGTGCTGTGGATGACACCGCTGATGACCAGCTTGGTGGGGCCTTCGGACTTGTCGATGAGGTGTTGCAGGGAATCAGAGTTCGCGCGGACGATGACGCCGTCCTTCACATAGAGGCCCACCTTGATGTCGGAGTCGATGAGCCATTCGGTCACAGAGCTGTTATTGATGGTGACACTCAGACCCTTATCGCTGGTGGTGACATTACCACCGAATGTGCTGTTGGCAGCGGTGGTGTTGTTCAGCGTGACCTCGGACAGCGTGCTTCCAGCGAACGTGTATACCCCTAATTTGCTGTCATTGACGGTGACCTTGTCAAAGGTGGCCCCGTTGAAGGGATACTGGTAGTCGCCGAGGGCGACATCGTTCAGCTCGACATTGGACATCGTGCTGCCGTTGAACGCGTTCATTCCCACATTGCCGCCGTTGACGGTGACGTCCTGGCTGGTGACCCCGGTGAACGGGGACTGGCCGTTATTGATCGTGGCGCCGTTCAACTCGAGCTTGGAGATCGTGCTGCCATTGAACGCCCAGGTTCCTAAGCTGCCGCCATTGACGGTGAGGCTGTCAAGGTTGACATAGTTGAAGGGATACTGATACTCATCGATGGTGACGTCGTTCAGCACGACATTGGACATCGTGAGGCCGTCGAACATACCCGTCCCCAGCTTGCCGTCCGTGACGGTGACCTTATTGGCGCTGGTGTTAGAGAACGTGGAACCGTCGAACTTGACGCCCTCCAGCTCAAGCTCAGACAGCTTGCTGTCCTTGAGCGCGTTCCCGTGCAGAGTGCCGCCCCTGACGCTGAGCTTCGGCTGCTTGTCGCCTTCGAGAGGGGCAAGTTTGGCGAGAGAACCGTAAGTGGCTTCGACGTTGTCCAGCACAATCTCGGATACCGCGCTGTAGTAGAACGCCCAGTTATCCAACTTGCTGTTGCTGACGGTGATCGTCAGGTCCTCATTGTAGAGCCAGCTGAAAGCCTGATTTCCGACTGTGCCAACATTATTGATTTCCAGGCTTTGCAGCCCGTCGGCCATCGCCTTAAAATCGCTGCCGACGGTGCCAAACCCGTCAATCACCAAATGGTTGGGCTTCAGGGTGGTGACCGCCTCGCCGTTCACCGTCAGGTTGGCGGCGTTCAGCGTCTGATCGGAACTGCCAGTGACCGTCAGGGTGCCTGTGGCCTCATCCCACTGGACACCGCTGCTCGTGGCTTTGCACTCGCCACCGTCTTTGCACACTGTGCAGTCGTCGTTGACGGTATTGCCGCACTTCGTGGTGCAGGTGCACACGGCAGGCTCGGACACTTCGTCGCCCTCGGTGCCGGTGGGATCCTCTTCAGGCGCCACATACAGGTCGCAGCCCTCGGTGTGGGTGTCGCCTTCAGCGCCGCAGGTGCACACCTTTTCAGGCTCGAGATTTTCGTCGCCCTCATTGGGGGTGCCCTCCTCGCCGGGCTGTTCGCCGTTCTCGGTGCCGATCTCGTTGGTGGTGCCGTCCTCGTCGGACGCCTCGTTGTCGCCGCCCTCGGGGGACTGCTTGTCGTCGTCCCCGGTGTCGTCGTTTACGTAGGACTCGTCGCTGCCGGTGGGATCCTGGATGTCGACGATCTCGGTGGTCGGGATCTCAGGTTCGCCCACATCCGCCGCGAACGCGGGGGTAGAGGCCAGGCCCATGCACAGCATTAGGGCCAGCAGCGGCATGAAAAGGCCGTGCTTGCACAGGTTCTTCATGTCTTTCATTATCATCTTCCTTTCCTTGCTTTTCCGGACGCAAAGGTATCCGGCAACCGAACGGGCATAGGGCACAGAGGCCCCTTAGCCTCTGGTTTTGCGTCCCATGGTTTCCCATGGTTTGCGATGCAACCGATCGAGCATGACGCGCAGGCGCGTTTTAGCCTCTGGTTTTGCGTCTCACGGTTTCCCGTGATTTGCCATGCAACCGAACGAACTTAGCGCGGAATCCCGCGCCGTAGTCTCTGGCTTTGCGTCCCATTGTTTCCAATGGTTTGCCGATCCCCTTCGGGGGTTATACAGTGCAGCCGAACGAGCGTAGGACGGGCCCGCGTTTCGCGAAAGTGACCGTCCGACAGCCTCTGGCATTGCGTCCCATCGTTTCCGATGGTTTGCTACCATTGCGCCTTACGTGTCACCCGCCGCCCTTAGGCGCGTCACACGGCGGGCTGTCGATCATACGCATCCCCCCTCCTCATAATATTCGGAGTATCTTTGTTTGTGCTGGAGGGCAGCACAAACAAAGACCCATGGGTCATTGCACCCATATTGTAGCATGGGCCAAAGGTAAAAATCAACAATTATTTAGGAAAAAGCTAAAAAAATTTTAATAATTTGGCTTCGAATTCAGCTCGGCGCGGAATGTTCCCTCCTCCGCCAGGATGACGCCGCAGCGGATTTGCCGTCGGCCTTGGCGATGGTGGCAGCGCTGTCCAGCGCCTTGGCGGCCTTGACCGGCCGGTCTGGGAAACAGATTAAATACTTTGTTCCAGATAGTAGAAGCCATAGGCTGGGACAGACAGGTTTTCCAGCACGTATTTTTCGCCGGTGAGCAGATCGGTGAACTCGCCTTCGTCATAGGGGAAGGTGACGGACTTTTCCGCCCCAGTGAAGTTGAACACGCCGATGATCTTCTGGCCGTCGAAATACCGCCCGATGGCCAGCACGCCGTCATCCCCGGTGTCCAGCGTCCACACGTCCGCCGCCGCGCCGAAGGCGGGGTTGACCTTGCGCAGGGCCCCCAAAGCGTTCAGCCCGCAGAATACCCGCCCCTCTGGGGTGGCCAGGTCGTCTGTGTGTTCCGCCAAGTCCCAGCGCATTTTTCCCCGGTGCAGATAGCGGCTGTCCTCCGCCTTGTTGGGGTCATCCTTGTAGCTGTAGTCGTTCACCTGGGCGATCTCATCCCCGCTGTACAGCAGGGGGATGCCCGTCTGCATGAACATCATGGCGTGGAGGGTGAGGTCAAACCGCACCGCCCGGTCCATGGCGTCCGCGTCGCCCTCAGACCCGGCCTTCTCGATGCCGCACAGGCTGGCGGTGGTGCCGCACTGGCGGGCGTCGCCGCTGGCGGGGTCGTCATTGTACAGCTCGCCCTGGCTGACGCTGCCCTCCACATGGCCCTGGAACCAGTCGCTGAGGAACTTTTTGTGGGGGATCTCGGTCATGCCCCACTGGGCCAGCGTGCCGTAGTCCAGCCCCCAGCCGATGTCGTCGTGGCAGCGCAGATAGTTGAGGAACACGTATTCCTTGGGCAGGGCGTTGACAATATCCAGCTGCTTTCTCAGCAGCCGGGTGTCCCTGGTAGCTACGGTGTGCCAGGTGGTGCACATGGTGGTCACGTTGTAGAGCAGGTGGCACTCCGGCTTTTCCACGGTGCCGAAATAGGGAACCACTTTGACCGGCTCCATCACCACCTCGCCCAGCAGGATGACGGAGGGGCACACGATCTCGCCGATCATCCGCATCATCCGTACAATGGTGTGAACCTGGGGCAGGTTGCGGCAGTCGGTGCCCAGCTCCTTCCAGATGTAGGGCACCGCGTCGATGCGGATCATGTCCATGCCCTTGTTGGCCAGGAACAGGAAATTGTACATCATCTCGTTGAACACCCGGGGGTTGCGGTAGTTCAGATCCCACTGGTAGGGGTAGAAGGAGGTCATGACGTAGTGTCCGCAGTCGTCAAGCCACGTGAAGTTGCCGGGGGCCGTGGTGGGGAACACCTGGGGCACGGTCTTCTCGTACTCCTGGGGGATGGAGGGGTCGGCGAAGAAGAAGTAGCGGCTCATATACTCCCCGTCCCCGGCGCGGGCCTTTTTGGCCCACTCGTGGTCCTGGCTGGTGTGGTTCATCACAAAGTCCATGCACACGTTGACGCCCTTTTTGTGGCAGGCGGCGGTGAGCTTCTCCAGGTCCTCCATGGTGCCCAGGTCGGGCCGCACCGCCCGGAAGTCGGCCACGGCGTAACCGCCGTCGCTCCGGCCGGGCACCGTGTCCAGGAAGGGCATGAGGTGGATGAGGTTCACGCCGGTCTTTTCGATATAGGGCAGCTTTTTGCGCACGCCGTTCAGATCCCCGGCGAAGTTGTCAATGTAGAGCATCATGCCCATCAGGTCATTGGACTTGTACCACGACGGGTCGGCTTCCCGCGCCGCGTCCCGCTTTTTCAGGGGCGCGGGGCGTTCATTTGCGAAGCGGTGCATTTCATCGCACAGCTCGTCGAACATGGAATCATTGCCGTACAGCTCTATATACAGCCAGCGCAGCTCGTCTAAATGCCGAGCCAGCCGTGCCTGGAACAAGGCTTCCTCTTTTTTCGTCATGGATCACACCTCATTTTCCATCCGCAATGGTTCAATTGGTTATTTGACTTGGATCACCTGATCCATCGCCTTGCAGGAACCGGGCTGGATGGTCAGATTTTCGTAATCGTCAGAGTTGGTCACCAGCACCACTACCACGTCGGGATGGCCCGCGGCGGCGATTTTATCCCGGTCGAAAGCGATGAGCTTGTCGCCCGCCTTCACCTGCTGGCCCTCCTGGACAAAGCACTGGAAGCCTTCGCCGTTCATGGCCACGGTGTCCACGCCCACGTGGATCAGAAGCTCCATGCCGTCGGGGGAGGTGACGCCCACCGCGTGATGGGTGTCGGTGACGGAGGAAATTTCGCCGTCAAAGGGGGCAACCACAACGCCCTCGCTGGGGTTGATGCCCACGCCCTGGCCCAGAACGCCGGCGGCAAAGGTCTCGTCGGGGATCTCCTGGTTGGGGATGGCGGTGCCGGACACGGGGGCGTACACGGTGCCGGGCTGGCAGTCGATGGCGGGGAGAGCGGTTTCGGGCTGGGGCTGAGCGGGCTTCTTCTCGGCGGGAGACTCGTCCTTATAGCCGAACATCCAGGTCAGCACAAAGGCCACGCCGGCGGCGATGGCGAACATAATGATATAGTTGATGGGGTCATGGAGGCAGAGCAGCAGGCCGAAGATGCCGGTGACGCCGGTGCCGGTGGCGCCCAGGCCCACCAGAGAGGCGTACATGGCGCCCGCCGCGCCGCCGATGGCGCCGCAGATAAAGGGCTTGAAGAAGCGCAGGTTAACGCCGAAGATGGCGGGCTCGGTGATGCCCATGAAGCAGGACAGGGCGGAGGGCACGGCCACAGACTTGGTCTTCTGGGTCTTGGTCTTCAGTGCGACTGCCAGGCAGGCCGCGCCCTGGGCGATATTAGCGGCGGAGGCCAGGGGCAGCCAGTAGGTCATCTGGTACTGGGAGATCTGGCCCATGTCGATGACGGTGTACATATGGTGGATACCGGCCACCACAGTGGTGGAGTACAGTCCGCCCATGACCAGGGAGCCGATGCCCAGGGGCAGGGCGATCAGCCACTGGATGCCGTCAATGATGTTATGCTCCACAAAGGAGAAGATGGGGCCGATGATGGACAGCGTCAGGTAACCAGTGACGAACACGCTGACCAGGGGGGTGACAAACAGGTCGAACATGGCGGGGACAATCTTGTGCAGGCGCTTTTCGATGAAGCACATCACCCACACGGCGATGATCACCGGGATGACGCTGCCCTGATAGCCTGTCAGATTCACGTCATACAGGCCGAACCACACGCTGACGCTGGGGATAGGCTCTCCGGCCTCGATCATGCCGGCCACGCTCCAGGCATTGATCAGATTCGGGTGGATCATAATCATGCCGATGACGGCGCCCAAATAGGGGTTGCCGCCGAAAGCCTTGGCGGCGCTGTAAGCAATCAGGATGGGCAGGAAGGTATAGGCGGTGTTGGCGAACAGGTTGGCGAACACGTAGAGGGAACCGGAGGTGTCGATGTCCAGAAATCCTTTGCCCACCATAAAGGTGAGAGCTTCCATGATGCCCATGAGGAAGCCGCTGGCCACGATGGCGGGGATGATGGGCACGAAAATATCGCCCAGGGTTTTAATCATCCGCTTGGGCAGGGGCTGCTTGGCGGCGGCCGCGGCTTTCACATCCTCTTTGCTGGCGGCGGACAGGCCGGTGATGGCGAGAAACTCGTCATAGACCTTGTTCACCGTGCCGGTGCCCAGGATGATCTGGATCTGGCCGGAGGCGCTGAACACGCCCTTCACGCCGTCCACATCCTCCAGGGCTTTCATGTCGATCTTGCTGTTGTCCACGGTCACCAGCCGCAGCCGGGTGGCGCAATGGGCGGCGCTTACCAGGTTTTCTTTCCCGCCCAGATAGCTGAAAATGTCCTGCGCGCACTTTCTGTAATCCAGTGCCATTGATATTCCTCCCATTCTTTTTGAAACTGAATTCGAACTGAAATCAATTTCATACTGTAACAATATTATAACAAACGGAGAGAGCGGTGTAAATTGATGAGTGTGCCAAATCTTTCCGGTCTATTTTGTGCACAATAATAAAATTGATTTCATGCCTGATTTCATGTCATATCAGGCCGTGGCGCTCAAAAGCCTGGTACAGCCCGTCCTCGCCCACCGGGGGGCACACCTCGTCGGCGATTTTTTTCAGTGCCTCGCTGCCATTGCCCATGCATACGCCCAGCCCGGCGGTCTGGATCATCTCCAGGTCGTTCATGCTGTCCCCAAAAGCGATGGTGTCATCAATGGGGATGTTTAGATACCCGCACAGCCGCTCCACAGCCAAACCCTTGTTGAACGCCTTATTGATCAGCTCCCCGTTGATGGCGCCGAACTGGTCCGTGCCCTGGATGCAGAAGTCGAAGCTGTCCCCCAGCACCCGCATGGGCTCCCGGAGGTCCGCCGCGTCCCGGGAGACGAATCCCACCTTGTAAACCGGCTCACCCCGGTACTCCGCCATGGGGCGGATGCCCAGTTCGTTCTCAATCTGCTCCCGCCAGCGCAAGAGTTCGCTGTTGCCCTCGGCCTGGGCGGCTTCCCGCAGGAAGTCCTTGAACGCCTCGTCGGTGTAGCTGGTGTCCCGGCCCTCCACGGTGCGGAATACGCCGTTGCGCTGGAAAACGTCCAGAACCAGTTCCTGCTGGGCTGGGGTCATGGGGCAGTCATAGACCACCTCCTCGCCGTACATGATATAGCCTCCCGCGCTGCCCACCAGGCCGTCAAAGCCGTAGCGCAGCAGGGGGGACAGCATACCATAGCTGCGCCCGGAGGCCAGCACCACCCTGTGGCCGCTCTGCCGGGCACGGCGGACGGCCTCCACGGCGGAATCGGGGGGGACGTTGTGTCCCGGCTCGGTGAGCGTTCCGTCAATATCCAGAAAAATCAGCTTGCGTTCCATAGTGTCCTCCTGTCGTCATAGCTTCGAGATGAAATTGATTTCATACCAAATAATATCAGAAAGCTGCTCTCAGCGCAAGGGCCTATACTGCCGTTGGTTTCACCAAACCTTACAGCGGAAATTTGGCAAATATGTCGGGCGGCTCGGAAAGTTTGTGCTGTTCACCACTGGAAATCCATCGCGCCCTGTGCTATGATATGAAATAGATTTCAAAACAGGAGGCGCCTATGAATATCGCGGAAATCGCCAAACTGGCCGGGGTGTCCCCCTCAGCTGTTTCCCGCTATTTGAACCAGGGGTACCTGTCCCAAGAGAAAAAAGAAGCGATCCGCAAGGTGATTGAGGAGACGGGCTACCGCCCCCTGGCCCAGGCCCAGGCCCTGCGTACCCGCAAGACAAAAACCATCGGAGTTATTCTGCCCAAAATTGACTCCTTTTCTATCGGCAGCATAATGGCGGGCATTGATTCCGTGCTGGAGCGCAGGGGCTTTCAGATCCTGCTGGCCGACACCCACAACGACCCCGGCCGGGAGCTGGACTACCTGGACAGCTTTGACGACCAGCGGGTGGACGGCGTGATTTTCATTGGCACCGTGCTCACCGCCAGACACATCGCCATGCTGAAAAAGAGCCGGGTGCCGGTGGTGGTGGTGGGGCAGCAACTGGCCGGCATATCCTGCGTCTACCACGATGATTACCACGCCTTTTACGACATGACCCGCCTGATGACGGACAAGGGCTGCCGCAGGCTGGGCTACATGGGCGCGCTGCCCCAGGACAAGGCGGTGGGCCAGGAGCGCAGCCGGGCCTACTGCGACGCGGTGCGGGACGCCGGGCTGGAGGATCAGGCTGGCCACATCGCCGTGGCCGGCTTCACCGTTTCCTCCGGGCGGGAAAAGGCCCGGGAGCTGCTGGAGGCATATGGGCCCCTGGACGCGCTGATTTGCGCCACCGACAGCATGGCAGTGGGGGCGCTCCAATATCTGAAGAGCCAAGGCATCCGGGTGCCGGAGGACATCCGCCTCACCGGCCAGGGCGGGGCCGACCTGTGCGGGGTGACCACCCCCACCTTAACCACCATCCACTATTTTTATGAGGACAGCGGGGCCAACGCGGCGGCTTTGCTGCTGGAACGGCTGGAAAACCCGGAGGCGCCGGCAAAGGAGATTAAGCTGGGATATACGATTGTGGAGAACGAGTCCACACAGTGAATCTGAGGAAGACACCCAGGAACAGACACGGCACTTGGGAAGGGCCATTAAGAGGAATCCATTGAGGTCACTCCTGTACCTCTTGCCCGTTTTCTTTGTCCCAATTTGACGTTGCGTTCCCGATAAATTCTGGCAAATATTTAGTTTAGTTGAGGTATATCATCATGGAAAGACCAACTTTAAGTAAACAATTGGATAGTAGGACTTTTCGGAATTTTTACTATCTTAAAGAAGAACTGGTAAGTTTTTGCCGAGAAAATGGATTGCCTATTACCGGTGGAAAAATAGACATCACAAATAGGGTTGCACACTACCTTGATACAGGTGAAATAATGACAGCTCCACCTACAGAAACGAAAAAAGCAATAAGAAAAGGTATTATCAGCGAAGATGATTTTATAGAACCAAATTTTGTGTGTTCCGAACTACACCGAGCATTTTTCAAGGAGAAAATAGGGCCTCAATTTACTTTTAATGTTTCTTTTCAGAAATGGCTGAAAAGAAACACGGGGAAAACTTACGCAGATGCAATCGTTGCATATTATCAAATCATCGCAGAAAAGAAACATGGAAAAACAACGATTGATAAACAGTTTGAGTATAATACCTATATCAGGGATTTCTTTGCGGATAATCGAGGAAAAACGTTAGAAGATGCTATTAGGTGCTGGAAATATAAAAAGAGTTTACAGGGCCATAACCGATATGAAGCATCAGACCTTATTGCACTGACCCAGACATAATATGATTGGAGACAGCTGCGAGAAGGCTGCTTCATTCTATGAGATAGCTTTTTTAAAATTTGCACACCCAACATAGGCAAAACGTGTTTGTATAATTTTGGAAGTAAATGTTTATGCACTGGAAAATGGAAATTTAAGCTCTGGGAACACGAAAGCGAATTGGGAGTTTTCTTTTGGCTTACGGATGGAATCAAGGGTTTAAATATGTATAAAAAGTAGAACTGCGCCGTCAGCCCGACGGCGCGGTTCATTTTCGGGACAACGGTGCAATTGACTTTGTGCCAGGATGGCGGCGTTTCATACTCACCGCAGGCTGAACGCCGCGATAGCGACGAACAGCAGGATCGTACACAAGGTATGGACCGACAGGCTTGTGGAAATGTACTTGCCCTCCTCCCCCACATCGGCAAACAGGGGGATGATGAAGGGCGCGGGCAGGGCGTAGAGGATCATCAGGGCGATCTGCAGCCCCTTGTCATAGGGGACGATGCGGAACAAGACGAAACTGACCAGGGCCAGCAGGCATCCCATAACGGCCAGACGGCACAGAACGGTAACCGCCACCGGGCGCAGGAGACTCCTGTCCAGATCCAGCTCATAACCCACCACCAGCAGGACAAGGGCGCTGGTGGGCGCGGTAATCATGGAAATAATCTCCGTGACCATCTCGGCGGCGGGGCTGGCCAGCACCCACTGTCCTACGCCCAGCACCCCCAGCAGGATGCCCAAAGCCATGCCGATGCAGCACTTGTTGGTGACCGTGTTCTTCACCAGCCCGCCCGCCGTGGGCTTTCGCCCGTCGGTGAGGGCCAGAAAGCCCAGAAACGCCGTGTAAGCGAACACGGTCTGTCCCAAGTCCACGGCGGCAAAGCCGGACTGCTCCCCCATGAGCACGCCGTAAAGCGCGTAGCCCAGCATGCCGCCCTCGGCGCTGGCCAGCAGAAAGGGGAAAAATTTCCCGTGAGGGGCGGCCAGCTTTCTCAGCGCGAACCCCAGCCCCAGGGCCAGCCCAAACCCGGCATATACCAGCACAAAAATAAGTGCCACCGCCGCCGAGTATGGTTTTGCCGATGCCGGTCCCGCCCACCAAAGGTATTCACGATTGATATACAGTTCATGTTTCGCAGAAAATCGCTCCCCGGCCATAGGCCGGGGAGCGATTTTCACGTTATACTGTTTTTATGCCGGTTCCACGGTATAGCCCAGCGCCCGCAGTCCGCTGACAATGCCGCCCGGATCTACCATATGACCCGCACCCACAGCCAGGAAGAAGATGTTCTCGCCCTCCCGCTCCAGAAGCTGGGCCGCATACTTAATCATATTGGGATCCCGGTCGGTAAACAGGCGAGAATTCAATTCGTCGTCACTGTTCACTATGGCGGCCTTGTTATAGACCAGCCCAAAGGCTTCGGCATCTCCTGCCTTCCACGCGTCGATCATGGCGTCCAGCATTTGATTCTGGAGTTCCAGCGCCTCCTGGACTGCCTGCTGCTCTTCCTCACTGAGATCCGGGGTCTCGCCGTTGGCAGCAAGGCACAGGGCAACGCTGGATGCCAGATATGCCTCCTGATACTCCGGGGACAGGGTATCAAAGATACCGCCTTGGAAGGCATAGGTTTCCACCGCGCCGATGGTCTTTCCCTGATAGACCGCGGCGGAGTTCAGGTAGAGGTCAATGGCCAGGGGCGCGTCGCCGGTGCTCTCATCCTGAGTCAGCAGGCTCGTGAGGCTGGTGGCCAGGGCCCAGGGCTTGAGGGAAGCAATGGTCTCCTCGGGCAGCCCGGTGAGGGAGGAAACGAGTTCCACAGTCTGGTCGTAGAGTTCGGCGCTGATATGATCCTTCAGGGTCGTGCCGTCGGTGTAGGACTGCATAGCGGCAAGCTGGGCTATCCCCTCCTGGTCATTGAGGTCCAGCTCGAAGATAACCTCCTGAGCGGAGGCCAGGGCGGCGCGGAGGGAACGGTGGAAGGGATAGATATTGCCGCGATCCATATGTGCGGTGCCCAGCAGATAGAGGGTGTTGCCCCCATTGGTAGCCTTCCACAGCAGGCCGTGGGACCCGGCGTCCGACTGGTCATAGACCGCCAGCACCAGGCGTACAGTCATGACCATGGCCTCCTGGCAGGTGCAGGCACGCTCCAGATCCAGGTCGCCAGCCTTGTTGATGCCGCATACCACCCCTAAGCGAGTGAGAAAGGGGATGGGCCCGTCCTCAATGCCGTCCAGCTCGTAATCCGCACAGATCTGGTAGAGGGCGTTCATCACCCCGCCCCGGGTCAGATCCACCACCAGGGGCTCATCCGTGGCTGTGCGCTGGGGAAGCTCCAGAAGCGCCAGTTTGGCTGCCGCCGCGGCGATCATAGCATCCAGCCGTTCTTGGGTGACAGGACTGAGGATGTATTGCCCCATATTGTCGTCCACCAGCCCCAGGGCATAGCCGTCAGTCATATACTCATAGCTCCAGGGCGAGGGCTGCTGAACCGGTGCTTCCGCCGCCAGGGCAGGTGTGCTCAGACACAGGGTCAGGGCCAGCGCCAGGAATGCGGACAGGATTTTTTTTGCTTTCATCGTGATTTGCCTCCTTCAAATAAGAAAATATCTTCGATATGATCCGTTCCTTGCTTGGACACGAAGATTGTAAAGGTTGCTTTACAATCGCAGTATAACATCCTTGCCATATGATGTCAAGCACATTTTACATTTTTGAGGAATTATATCCATAAACATTTTCGCATCTGGATTGCCGAACTGCGGATGACCGCCGCGTGAGCAGGGGCGCTTTCGTGCCACAGCAGGCCGGGCAGGAGCATGGGGGAGGCAATCTCGTCTGTATCGTCCGTCTCCCGCTCACACGTCTTTTGTTCCATAGAAATGCCGGGACAGCAGGAAGGACAGGGTCAGCAGGACCAGACCCGCCGCGGTCGCAATGAAGGGAATTGCGGAGATTT
>JAIEFH010000009.1 GCA_029067025.1 Oscillospiraceae bacterium
TTTCTTATCGCAAAAAAATATATGTATTGGTATAATTTCACATTGTACCGTTAATTTTTTGAGTTGCTTTGTAATGCTTTTGACATTACTCCAATAAAAACATTAAACTTCACGTTAATGTGGAGGTCTTTAGTGAGGTTAAGACCTCCACATTCTTTGAAAACATGATTAACTGGGTGAATGGTGCGGTATTTCTGGCGCCTCTATTGGCAGCTACGAGAAGGGCCCGGTTTCCCACGGAAACCGGGCCCTGATTCACTAAACTGGGCGGTTATCCCTTGACCTCCAGCAGGGGCTCCCCGGACTTGGTCTGGCCGCCCGCAAGCGCCGCCACGCTGGCGTAATCGTCGGTGTTGCAGACGATCATGGGAGTGGTGCACAGGTAGCCCTTGGCCTTGATCGCCTTCATATCGAAGGAGATGAGCAGGTCGCCTTTCTTCACCTTCTGTCCCGCCTTCACATGGGCCTGGAAGTGCTTTCCGCCCAACTGGACGGTGTTGATACCGATGTGGAGGAGCAGCTCCACGCCCTCGTCCGTGACCAGACCGATGGCGTGCTTGGTGTCGAACAGGTTATCCACCACCGCGTCCGCCGGGGCGAACAGCTTCCCGCTGCTGGGCTCGATGGCCACGCCGCCGCCCAGCACGCAGGTGGCAAAAGCCTCGTCCTGCACCTCGGTCATGGGCACCACGGCGCCGTCCATATGGGCGCACAGCACGGCGTCCGGTTTCTTTTCCGCGGCGGGCTTCGCGGCGGGAGCGGGGGCAGGCGCGACGGCCCCCATCTGATCCACCAAATCCGCCTCGGGTGTGTCCATAAAGTCCACCAGATTGGACTTGACCACCGCCACCTGGGGGCCATAGATCACCTGTACGCCGTTGCCCTTGTGGATCACGCCGGAGGCCCCGGACTGCTTCAGCAACCCGTCGGACACCTTGCCTGGGTCAATGACCGTGACGCGCAGACGGGTGGCGCAGCAGTCTACGTCGGACAGATTGGCCTTGCCGCCCAGGCCCTTGAGGATGAGGGCGGACACGGGGTCGGATACCGCCGGGCCGGAGGAACCGTCCGGCCCCACGCCGGTCTTGGCCTTGAAGTCGGAGCGGGTGAACAGCTTGGTCTCCTCGCCCTCATCCTCCCGGCCGGGGGTCTTGAGGTTCATTTTGGTAATCATGAAATAGAACGTGAAATAGTAGACCACAAAGTACGCCGCGCCTACAATGGGAATCCAGATCCAATGGGTCTTGGCGTTGCCCTGGAGGATGCCGAACAGGGTCAGGTCAATGACGCCGCCGGAGAAGGTCATGCCCACGCCCACGTTGAAAATGTGCATCAGCATATAGGACAGGCCCGCGTACACACAGTGGACCGCGTACATCAGCGGGGCCACGAACAGGAAGGTGAATTCCAGGGGCTCGGTGATGCCGGTGAGCATGGCGGTGAGGGCGGCGGAAAGGAGCAGGCCGCCCGCCGCCTTTTTCTTTTCAGTCTTGGCGGTCTTGTACATAGCCAAAGCCGCGCCAGGCAGGCCGAAAATCATGAAGGGGAACTTGCCCGCCATGAAGCGGGTGGCGGAGACGGAGAACACCTCGGTGCTCTTGGAGGCCAGCTCGGCAAAAAAGATGTTCTGCGCGCCCTGGATGGTCACGCCGTCGATGACAGCGGTGCCGCCCATGGCGGTCTGCCAGAAGGGCATATAGAACACGTGGTGCAGGCCGAAGGGGATGAGGGCGCGCTCCAGCAGGCCGTAGATCCAGGTGCCCGCGTAGCCGGAACGGAGAACCAGGTCACCCAGGGCGGCGATGCCCATCTGAACCACCGGCCAGATGAAGAACATGGCGATGCCCACGGCCACGAACACGATGGTGCACACGATAGGGACGAACCGGGTGCCGCCGAAGAAGGACAGCACCTGGGGCAGTTGGATCTTATAGAAGCGGTTGTGGAGCGCCGCCACGCCCAGGCCCACGATGATGCCGCCGAACACGCCCATTTGCAGGGTGGTAATGCCCAGGGTGGAGGTGGTGGTGTTGGCCGCCATAGCCTCCACGCCGCCCCGGGCGGTGATCATGGCGGAGATGGCGGTGTTCATCACCAAATAGGCGATGGCGCCGGACAGGGCGGCCACTTCTTTCTCCTTTTTTGCCATGCCGATGGCCACGCCCATGGCAAAGAGCAGCGCCAGGTTGTTGAATACCGCGCTTCCGCACTGGTTCATGATGTCCAGGATGGTGTACAGCACACCGCCCTCGTAGATCACGCCGGTGAGGCCGTAGGCCTCCAGCATGGTCTGATTGGTGAAGGAGCTGCCGATGCCCAGCAGCAATCCCGCCACCGGCAGCAGGGCGATGGGCAGCATGAACGAGCGGCCCACCCGCTGCAATACGCCAAAGATCTTGTCCTTCATAGATACGCCTCCTTGCATTTTTTCAGGTTTTGCAGATATGTAAAACCTGTATTCCACCCACAGGATTCCCCTCCCATAAATGAAATATGAGTCCCGATCGAAAATTAGTCGCGATCCCGCTATCTATGTCATACTTGTCCGGGTGATCGGGCGCGGCCTGGAACTGCCGCTGGGCAAAATATTGTAGGTGGACGGTAAACCGGAGGACCGTCATTCGCCGGGCAGCCGGAAGGCTGCCGGCCAAACGGCCTATGGCAGTCCTGCGGACTGCCCTGGTGCCAAAAATAAAAGGTCTGCCATAGGCAGACCTTTTGTTTTTGGGTCAATGTGGTAAAAACACTTTTTCAGATTTGATAAAACGGGGCCCCCGCGCGAGCCCAGCGAAGCGGGTCGCGTGGGGAAAGGAGGAGCAGCGGAATGAGCGCACTCCGGCGTTTTTATAAAAACGCCGGAGCAAGCGATATGAAGCTTGCTCCGACGTGGCACGCCCGGAGGGACTCGAACCCCCAACATTCAGAACCGGAATCTGACGCTCTATCCATTGAACTACGGGCGCATTTTCTTAAGCGCTCATACAGTATAACAGGATTTTTACCCGTTGTAAAGGGAGAATTTGAGAAAATTTTTGAGCTTGAAATTTTCTTGTGCAGTTTGACGCCTGCAAAATCCTCCGTCCACCTTGCTTTTTTCCCCGCGATTTGCTATGCTAAAGCAAATCGTCCCACTGAGAGGAGATACACATGATTACCATTAACAATTCCCCAGTTCGCTGGCAAAACGGCCGCTTCGTTCCCGCCGAAACCCCCAACGGCCGGGAGGGCACCATGGCCCACGCCATCCTCATGGCCCACAACACCTCCAACAGCTCTGACCGACTGTCCATCCACTTCGACGCCATGGCCTCCCACGACATCACCTACGTGGGCATCATCCAGACCGCCCGGGCCTCCGGCATGAAGGAGTTCCCCCTGCCCTATGTACTCACCAACTGTCACAACTCCCTGTGCGCCGTGGGCGGCACCATCAACGAGGACGACCACGTGTTCGGGCTAAGCGCCGCGAAAAAGTACGGCGGCGAGTTCGTCCCCGCCCATCAGGCCGTCATCCACTCCTATATGCGGGAGCGCTACGCCGCCCCCGGCAAGATGATCCTGGGCTCCGACTCCCACACCCGCTACGGCGCCTACGGCTGTATGTCTATCGGCGAGGGCGGCCCCGAGCTGGCCCGACAGCTGCTGCGCAAGACCTACGACATCGCCTACCCCAAGGTCATCGCCATCTACCTCACCGGCACGCCCCGGCCCGGCGTGGGCCCCCAGGACGTGGCCCTGGCCCTGGTGGGGGCCACCTTTAAAAACGGCGCGGTGAAGAACGCCGTCATGGAGTTCTTCGGCCCCGGCGTGGCGAACCTTTCTATGGACTACAGGGCGGGCATCGACGTGATGACCACCGAGACCACCTGCCTGTCCTCCGTGTGGCAGACCGATGAGCAGACCAAGACCGCCCTCGCCCTGCTGGGCCGGGGGGACAGCTACCGGGAGATGGCCCCGGCAGACGGCGCGTACTACGACGGCGTGGTCACCGTGAAGCTGGACAAGATCGAGCCCATGATCGCCCTGCCCTTCCACCCCTCCAACGCTTACACCATCCGGGAGTTTAAGGCCAACATGGCCGACCTGCTCCACCAGGTGGACGTGGATGCCGCGGAGCAGCTTGGCGTGAAAAACGCCCTGTCCCTCACCAACAAGATCGTAAACGGCCAGTTCCATGTGGACCAGGGCGTCATCGCCGGCTGCTCCGGCGGCACCTACCAGAACCTGAAGCGGGCCGCCGAGATTCTCAAGGGCTGCGCCATTGGCTCCGATGCCTTCTGGCTGTCCTGCTACCCTGGCTCCATGCCCATCAACCTGGAGCTGACCCGCGACGGCTCCATCGCCCAACTCATGGCGGCGGGGGCGTCCATCCGCTCCTGCTTCTGCGGGCCCTGCTTCGGCGCGGGCGACGTGCCCGCCAACGGTGCCTTCTCCATCCGCCACTCCACCCGCAACTTCCCCAACCGTGAGGGAAGTAAGCCCGGCGACGGCCAGATCTCCTATGTGGCCCTCATGGACGCCCGATCCATTGCCGCCACCGCCCGGATGGGCGGGGTGCTCACCGGGGCGGACGAGCTGCCCGACGTCCCCGCCGACCGGGCTGACGAGCAGTGGAATTACGACGACTCCGCCTACAAGTCCCGGGTCTACTTCGGCGTGGGCAAACCCCAGCCGAAGACGGAGTTGGTCCTTGGCCCCAACATCGCCGACTGGCCCCAGCAGATCGCCCTGCCGGACAACCTGCTGCTCACCTGCTGCGCCGCCATCTACGACCCCGTGACCACCACCGACGAGCTGATCCCCTCCGGGGAGACCTCCTCTTACCGCTCCAACCCCCTCAAACTGTCCGAGTTTGCCCTGAGCCGCAAGTGCCCCGACTACGTTGCCTTAGCCAAGGCTGTACAGGCCAGCGAGCGCACACGCCGTTCGGGAGAGGATGCAAACTTCCCGGCCGATACCGGCCTCGGCTCCTTTATCATGGCCCTCAAGCCCGGCGACGGCTCCGCCCGGGAGCAGGCCGCCTCCTGCCAGCGGGTGCTGGGGGGCTGCGCCAATGTGGCCGCCGAGTACGCCACCAAGCGCTACCGCTCCAACGTGGTGAACTGGGGGATGCTGCCCTTCGTGGCCCCCGATGTGAAGGATTGGGGCATCGAAGAGGGGGATACGCTCTATATCCCCGGTATCCGCGCTCTGCTGAAGGGCGATGGGGAGGAGATCGAAGCCACGCTCACCCATGTACTCAGCGGCGAGGAGCCGACCACCGTGAAGCTGAAGCTCCCCGGACTGACAAGGGAAGAGCGGGACATCATCCTGGCCGGCTGCCTCATCAACTACTACGCGGAGGCGTAACCTTTATGGACTTGGAGCTGTATGTCCCAAAACTGGAGGAGCTGTGGTTCTACCAAAAAATGATCTCCGACCCCGCCACCATGTCCTATAACGCGGGCTACGACCCCTGGCCCGGCTACCATCGGGACACCGGCTGCATCGACTTCCCCCGGGAGGAATGGGCAGAGTGGTACGCCGGCTGGGTGGGACAAGAGCCGGAGCGGTTCTACGCCTACATCCGGCGCAAATCCGACGGCCAGTGGATCGGCGACGTCAACTTCCACCACACGCCGGACAAGGACTGGTGGGACATGGGCATCGTGATCTACGCCCCGTACCGGGGCCAAGGCCATGCCGTGCCCGCCCTGGAGCTGATGCTGGACCACGCCTTCCGGGACTGCGGCATCAGCCGCATCCACAACTACTTTGAAACCACCAGGGACGCCGCCTGGAAGGCCCACCTGGCGGCGGGCTTTCGGGACGCGGGCACCGAGGACGGCATCCGCCACCTGATGGTGACCCGCGAGGAGTACCTGGCCGCCCATGCCGAATAAAACCCACAGGGACGGAACTTAATGGTTCCGTCCCTGTTTCTTAATCACTGTGCGGGTAGACACGCCGCCAGTTTTGTGCTATGATGTCCACAGACAAAGTTCGACATGATTTATGGAGGTGTGTCCTATGCGGACAAAACAATATATTTCTCTGCTCTTGGCGGCTTTGATGGCGCTGACCCTCACCGCCTGCGGCGCGGCCTTGAAAAAGGACAAAAATACTACGGCAATGACCATCCAGCCCGTCCAGCTCTCCGAGGAGGAGACCGCCCTGGCCGAACTGCTGGCCCTGGACATGGACTGCTATCACATCTATGACTTCTATCTGAGCGAAAAGAGCGGCATACAGAGCCTGCGCCTGACCGCTTACGAGCTGGTGAACGGGGAGTGGATGGACGTGGCCGCGGAGGTTCACCCCTTTTCCGACACCAGCGGCAGAATCGCGCTGACCTTCGGCAAGATGACCGACGGGGTGCAGACCGCCGTGCAGAGCGCCTCGGGCGCCAACTCCAGCTCCTTTGCCCCTGTTTCGAAGGGCAATGTGTCTGATATGACCTTCGCCACCTCCACATTGGACGATGCCAGCACAACCATAGATCCGAATCAGGAGATTCCCCTGGTTCTCCAGGTCGTCACGTCCAAAAACGAGGTTCGGATGTATAAGGTGGACTACTTCGGGATGCCCAGGGAGCTGGACAAGCAGGGTTATGAGCACGTCTACGCCATTACGGTGATGTTCAGCCAGACACCGTCAGATGAGCTTGTCCGATCCATCGCGCCCGGCGTTCCGGAGGAACCCTCGGCCGAGCCCTCCCCCGCCAATTAAACGCGGCCGCCCCCCGGCATAAGCCGGGGGGCGGTTTTTCACAGTTTCAGCCAGCTTTGCAGATCGTTCAAATCCTCCGCGATATGTACATGGGGGAACGGCTGGAAGGCGGGCGCCTGGGTGGTGCCGTTGAGCACCGCGCAGAAGTCGCAGCCCCCCGCCTGGGCGGTGGCGGCGTCGATGACGGTGTCCCCGCAGAACAGCACCTGCTCCGCGCGCAGCCCCAGCTTTTCCAGGGCCAGCCGCAGGCCCTCTGGATGGGGCTTGGAGTGGTGGACCTCGTCCCCGCCGATGACCAGATCCAGCAGATCCAGCCGCCCCTGGTGGTCAAAGATGCGCCGGATGGTTGGCCCCGGCTTGGTGGACACAATGGCGGTGCGCACCCCCGCGTCCCTCAGCGCCCGCAAAAGCTCCGCCGCGCCGGGGAAGAGGACGGTGCCCTCGATCATCAGCTTCCGATCATCGCCCTGGGCCTTCACCCCCACGGTGTGCTGGAAGGTGTGGAAAAACGCCTCCTGCCGCGCCGGATCCCGGTCCCCGGTGAGAAACGCATAGCCGTCCTGAAGCGTCATCCCCACCGTGGTGCGCACCTGATCCACTGTGGGTTCGGGCAGGCCCAGGGCTGCAAAGCCCCGGCGGTAGCCCTCGGCGATGGCGGGGGTGGAGTCCCCCAGGGTGTAGTCAAAGTCGAAAAATACCCCTTGATAGCTCATGATATGACCTCGGTTTTCAAAAGTCAGCCCCGCTCACGGGCCGTTTGTGGAATCATACCACAGCCGGGGACGGTTTTCAACACTTAAAATATTTAGCTTTCCGCCTGCTCCAGCAGATTGGCCGCGCCGTAGCGCAGGCAGCGGTACAGCCGCTGACGGCCCCGCTTCAGCGTACGGGATACGGTGGACTTGTTCACCCCGCACTGTTTGGCAATGGCCTCCATGCTCATGTTCCGCCCGTAATAGAGGATCATGTACTCCCGCTGGCGCTCTGTCACGTCCTGGCGCAAAGCATGGGTCAGGTTGCGCTTCAGGCGGTTGATCTGATCCTTGTTGTCCTCCGCCATCAGGTTGGTGTACACCGCCAAATCCACCATGCCGAAGGTGTTGTCGTAAGAGATGGTCCGCATGGCTTATGCCCTCCTTCTGTGGTCTGTGGGAATGCCCCCGGAGCGCCGGGGGGCGTGCTTTTCATAGTAGCGCTCCAGGTGCCGGGCCACCGCCCGCACATCCCGGTACATGGAGCGCAGGGGACGGATGCGCCCGTCCAACTGCTGCCTGCGCTCCTCGCTGCCCGCCTCCCGGCAGGCGCGCTCCAATTCCACGATGCGGCCGCGCAGCGCGGCCGCCGTCTGCTCATATTCCAGCGATAGTTCGTATAGTGTCACAATATCTCCTTTTCACTTCTACCCACCCGGCGCAGCCTGTGGGCAAAATAGCTCCGGGCGTAGCGGCCCAGGCAGTCCTCGCAGACCGCCCCAACCTCCAGCTCAAAGTAGGGATCCCCCGGGTACAGCTCCCCCCTGCACAGGGAACACCGCGGCTCCCGGAGGGCCGGAGGCCCCGCTCCTCCCGTTCCCGCTCCCTTTCGCATATTTTTGAAATCTTTTTGAAAAATGGTTGACAAATCCGCCTCCTGCTGTTATAATAAGCTCCGCTGTGAATGCGGAAGGCTTCTGTGCTGGTGTAGCTCAGCCGGTAGAGCAGCTGATTTGTAATCAGCAGGTCGGGGGTTCGAATCCGTCCACCAGCTCCACCTTTCTTCCGCCCAACTGAATACGGAGGAGTACCCAAGTGGCCAAAGGGGACAGACTGTAAATCTGCTGGCTTTGCCTTCGATGGTTCGAATCCATCCTCCTCCACCAAATTGAAAGCGAATGCGAAAGCATTCGCTTTCAGTTTGGGTTCCGTCAGCCCTTGGCCGCCTCCACCCTTCGGTGATTTTAATGCTCGGCGGAAATGAATTCCGCCTGCGCAATTCTCCGCTGCTCCGCAGCTGCGAATTCACGGCGCATAAGCGCCGCCGGCCAGAAGGCCGGTTTTGCGCGTTAGGGCGAGCGTCATATTGCTTGTCCCGTAGTCCTGCGCCCTTAGCCACTCCACATTTCTCGAACCCCCTTTCTTGTTCTGAAACAATCGTTCTATTTCGTTCCCTAAGATACCACGCCGCGCCGTGGAAGTCAAGGCCGTGGAAGAGGATTTTTTGCGGCAAAATTTTTTAAAAGACCTGATAAATGGACAGGCATTTCAGGAAACGTTGCACACTCCCCCGCCGCGGATCCTGGATTTACAAAGGTTTTACATCTTATCTGTTGACGCGCCGGCGGCCGGGGGTTATGATGGACAAAACAGATGGGAGGCCGCTATGAAGAAGAAAACAACAGTTGGACTGCTTGGGCTGGCAGCGGCGGGGGCCGGCGTGGCCGGCGGCTGGGCCGCCTTAGGCAATTACCTATATAGTCAGATGATGCTGCCCCAGGTGCGGGATCCGGAGCAGGAGGACGGCAACCCGGTGCAGAATGAGGGCCGGCTTTGGGCCCGGGGCCGGGAGGGCTTCCGGGAGGCCACCATCCAGTCGCTGGACGGCCTTATCCTGTGGGCGGCGCTGGCCCCGGGCCGTCAGGACTGCCACCGCTGGGCCATCTGCGTCCATGGCTATCACGACACCTATGCTGTCTCTTATACACAACA
>JAIEFH010000090.1 GCA_029067025.1 Oscillospiraceae bacterium
ATCTATATCCAGGCGGTGGAAAAGGAGCTGTCCCAGCGCCTGGGCCGGAAGGTGTCCATCCACAACGGCGCGCGGAAGGGCCGGCTGGAGCTGGAGTTCTACAACGTGGACGACCTGAACGACCTGCTGGATCTGTTGGAACGCATCACTCCCCTAAAAAAGCCCGGGGAGGTGGAGGCATGAAAGACAACATCGGGGCCCCCATTGGAACCCAGCGAAGCGGTTCCAATGGGGAGAGGAGGGGCAGCGAAGCGGATGAGCTTTCGCCGCAGGCGGAAGCGAGTGAGCGAAGCTTGTCCCGACGTGTTTCACGTGAAACAGAAAACAAATCTCCACGGAACAAACCCTCCTCCTTCTACGTCTACCTGGTCATCCTGTTCGGCGCGGCGTTCCTCATGCTGCTGCTGGCCTACTTCGTCCAACAAAGGAACAACGACGCCGCCCTGGACGACCTGCGCTCCACCACCACCGCCTCCCGGCAGGAGCTGCTGGAGGAGATTCAGCGGCTGGAGGAGGAAAACGCCGCCCTTCAAAAGGAAAAGGAAGATTTGGACGCGCAGTTGAAGAAGGAGCAGGCGCACAGTACGGAGCTGGAGGAGACCTTGACGCAGACGATGGCTGATGGTTGGAAGCAGAGCGCCTTAGACGAACAGTCCGAGATCCTGTATCTGCTGGAGAAACTCAACGACACGGGCGACTATCTGATGATGGGCGACATTGTCAAACGCTTCGATATACTCTTCAACCGCCTCAACCCCGACTTTTCCAACGAATACCTGACCCCCACTCAGGAATCGCGGTATTTGCAGCTGCGGGAAGAATTGTTTGAGAAAAGCGATTTTATGATAATGGAGCGGCGGCAGGACGGGAGCGAGCTGCCAAAATTTGATGACACCATTAGCTATGAGGTCAGCTACGCCGCCGTAAACTTGGAAGACATCCTCCGCTTCTACCTCACCTCTCCAGTCCATGCCGCAGATACCATCGCGACCTATTTCCAGCCAGACAGCGACGGTGCCGGGGCGCTGTACGGCGGAGCCTTCAAGCGCTCCACTGTGGAGTGGTTTGAGGAAATTAAAGCGGAGCTAATCGGCCAGGGGTATCTTGGGGAAAACGAAGATGGAGCGATGGAGCTGTTGATCCCCTATTCTTGAAACCTATTGTTTCACGTGAAACATTTGGAGGCGGCCAATGGACGAAAACAAATCCCCCCAGGATTTTCTCAACGAGATCTTTGAAAAAAGCCAGGCGGCCGCGCCCCCTATGCCTCCGCCCCGGTTTGAGCCGCCCGAGGACGTTCCGTCCCCCGCGCCCCCATCTGACGAGCCCACGGAGAAACGCGGGGCGGAAGAGGGCGCGAGGCCATTCCCCTGGCTGGGCGTGGTGCTGGGAGCCGCCCTGTTGGTGATGGGCGTCTGCCTGCTCCAACTGGTGCGGATGAACCACCGGCTGGACGAGCTCCAGGAGGCCGTGGACGCGGTGCAGATCGTGGACGACCTCCGGGCGGAAAACGGGCGGCTGCAGGTGCAGCTCGACCAGACGGAGCGGAACGCCGAGCATCTCCGGCAGTCCCTGGACGACAGCCGCACGGAGCTTGCCGTCCAGACGGCCCAAAAGAAGCGGCTGGACTATCTGTGGTATATCGGGCAGTTCATGGAGCATGGGGACTACCCGATGGCGGCGCTCGCTGCCACCCTGTCCGCCCAGGCGTATTTCCCCGACAGCTTTACTGCCGAGTCGTTGGCCGTGTACCTGAATCTGGAGCAGATTTCGCAGTACCGGGTATATTGCCACGAACTGGCCGACAAGGGCTATCTCAAACTGACCCTCAGCGCACCGTACCAAAGCACGTTCACCGTTCCCACCTTCCCGGAACAATGGGATCCGGAGCAAAACCCGGATATGGCCGCGCTGGGCATCCTCTGGTGCGCGCTGGATGAGTACTATGTGACCGGCGACCCCGGAGCAGCCGCCCAATACTTGCTGAACTATCAGTGGTATGCGCTGTATTCGCGGGGGGAGGGGGAAACTGACGGGCCCCGCTATCCCCAGCGCATCCTCGACACCGCAAGTGATTATACCATCGAGCAGTACGAGCGGCTGATCCACGACCTGACAGAGTCCGGCTGGCTGACCGAAACGGACGGTATCCTTTATTACAGGGAAGATCAGCTTATCCCCGATGTCCTGTATAACCTCCCCTTTGACCCGCCCGGCGGCTATCTCTATGGCGAAATCCCAATCCACGACTAAACACAATGAAAAGGTGATAAAATCATGTTAGACATCAAATTTGTCCGGGACAACCCGGAGATCGTCAAGGAAAACATCAAGAAGAAGTTCCAGGACGAGAAGCTCCCCCTGGTGGACCAGGTCATCGAGCTGGACCGCCGCAACCGGGACGCCATGACCGAGGCAAACAACCTGCGCTCCGAGCGGAACAAGCTCTCCAAGCAGGTGGGTATGCTCATGGGCCAGGCCAAGAAGGATCCCTCCAAGCTAGAGGAGGCCGAGGCCGCCAAGGCCCAGGTCAAGGCCAACGCCGACCGGCTGGCCGAGCTGGAAAAACTGGAGGATGAGCTGGCGGTGGAGATCCGCAAGATCATGCTCACCATCCCCAACATCATCGACCCCTCCGTGCCCCTCGGCCCGGACGATTCCGCCAACGTGGAGGTGGAACGGTTCGGCGAGGCCGTGGTGCCCGAGTTCGAGGTGCCCTACCATACCGACATCATGGAGCGGTTCGACGGCGTGGACATGGACGCGGCGGGCCGGGTGTCCGGCGCGGGCTTCTACTACCTGATGGGCGACATCGCCCGGCTCCACTCCGCCGTGCTGGCCTACGCCCGGGACTTCATGATCTCCAAGGGCTTCACCTACTGCATCCCCCCCTTCATGATCCACGGCAACGTGGTGGAGGGCGTCATGAGCCAGACCGACATGGACGCCATGATGTATAAAATCGAGGGCGAGGACCTATATTTGATCGGGACAAGCGAGCACTCCATGATCGGCAAATTCATCGACCAGATGATCCCCGAGGAGAAGCTGCCCCAGACGCTGACCTCCTACTCCCCCTGCTTCCGCAAGGAGAAGGGCTCCCACGGCATTGAGGAGCGGGGCGTGTACCGCATCCACCAGTTCGAGAAGCAGGAGATGATCGTGGTGTGCAAGCCCGAGGACTCCATGGACTGGTACGAGAAGATGTGGCGGTACTCGGTGGAACTGTTCCGCTCCATGGACATCCCCGTGCGCCAGCTTGAGTGCTGCTCCGGCGACCTGGCCGATCTGAAGGTCAAGTCCTGCGACATCGAGGCATGGTCCCCCCGGCAGAAGAAGTATTTTGAGGTGTGCTCCTGCTCCAACCTGGGCGACGCCCAGGCCCGCCGCCTGAAAATGCGGGTAAAGGGCGAGAACGGCACCTACCTGCCCCACACCCTGAACAACACCGTGGCCGCGCCCCCCCGTATGCTCATCGCCCTGCTGGAGAACAACCTCCAGGCCGACGGCTCTGTCAAGGTACCCGCCGTGCTGCGGTCCTATATGGGCGGCGTCGAGGTTCTTACACCCAAACACTGAAAGGAGAAATCATCATGAAAAAGCTCTGGAAAGTCCTTGGCATCACCGCTCTGGCCGCCTCCCTGATCCCCTACCGGGTCAACAAGGACGACGAGACCGAAAGCACCACCGTGGACGCCCTGCTGTGGCAGGCCACCCGCCGCCCCGGCGAGGGCGAGGACAAGGGCACGCTGGACATCAGCATCGGCTTCAAGTCCCCCCTCCAGACCAACCGGGAGGAGAGCGCCCTGTTCGCCGATGATGAGCCGGAGGCCGCCGTAGTGGACACCCCGCTGACGGAAGTCGTTGAGGAAGCGGTGGAAGCGGCCGTCGAGGAAGTGATCGCCGGGGCGGAGGACGACAAAACCGACCTTGACCCCGAAGCCTGACCTCGGGTTGAACCCTTCCGAAAGGAGAAGCCGGCTTGAAAGCATTTTTCCGCGAGTTTAAGGAAATGGCTGAGCCCCGCACCGACGAAACACAGCAGGAGCAGGAGCGCTATACCCCCGCTTCCTTTGAAAAGCGGGCCGCCGCCTGGATGGGCGTGGTCTATATGCTCATGCTGCTGTTTATCCTCAATTTCACCCTGTTCACCGGAGGGCGGGAACTGCCCGGCACCTTTCCCCTGTTCCTGATCCCGGTGTGCGTCACGCTGGCGGTGGTGGTCGTCCACCGCCTGAAAAGCGGCGCCCTGCCCGGCGGACGGGCGGGCGGCGTGCTGGCCCTCATCGGCTGCGCCGCCGGAACCGTGCTGGGCCTGGCCCTGGGCGTGCCCGCCCTCATCGCCGCGTTCGGAGGGTGACGGATATGGATAACGAAGAAATCCGGGCTGTTTCCGATATTCTGCGCCGGGGGCTGGAGCAATACGGCCTCGCCGGGCGGGTGAGCCCCCGCGCCGCCCAGGATCTGAGCATTTACTGCCGGATGCTGCTGGACAAAAACCGGGAGATGAACCTGACCGCCATCACCGACCCGGCGGACGCGGCAAACCTCCATATGCTGGACTGCGCCGCCCTGCTGAACTGCGCCGAGCTGGAAGGCGGCAAAACCCTCATCGACGTGGGCACCGGGGCGGGGTTCCCCGGGATGGTGCTGAAAATATTGGCCCCCTCCCTGGACATAACCCTGCTGGATTCGCTGAACAAACGGCTGGACTGGTTGGCGGAGGTCTGCGGGGAGCTGTCCCTCCAAGGTATCCGCACCGTCCACGGGCGGGCGGAGGAGGCGGGCCTTGACCCGGCGCTCCGGGAGCGGTTCGATTTCGCAACAGCACGGGCGGTGGCCGACCTGCGGATTTTATGTGAGCTGTGCCTGCCCTTTGTCAAGGTGGGCGGGCGGTTCCTGGCTATGAAAAGCACCGGGTCCGACGAGGAGATCCAGGGGGCCCGGGCCGCCATCCAGACCCTGGGGGGCCGGGTGGAGCGGAGCTTTGACTACACGATCCCGGGCACCGGCGTGATCCACCGGGTGGTGGTGGTGGAAAAAACCGCGCCCACCCCGGCGAACTATCCCAGGCGCTGGGCCAAAATGCAGAAGGCCCCGCTTTGAGCGAAAAGCATATTTTTCCTGTTTTATACAGAAAGCGGAAATAATAAAATTTTTTTCATAAATACCAGATTTTTTGTTGCCTTTTTCAAAAGTTCATGCTATCATTTTAACTGTATCGGAAGGAGGCGTCCCATGGGAACCGCCGTCATGGTCACATCTGGAAAGGGCGGCACCGGCAAGACCTCCCTCACCGCAGGGGTTGCATCCTGCCTGGCCGCGCTGGGCCGCCGGGTTCTGTGCGTCGATGTGGACATCGGCCTGCGGGATCTGGATCTGGCCCTGGGTATGTCCGACCGGGCGGTGATGGACTTTTCCGACGTGATGGACTACCGCTGCTCCCTGCTGAGCGCGGCGGTGGAACAGCCGGAGATCCGGGGACTTTATCTCCTTACCGCCCCCCTCAACACCGATGGGCTGGATCGGAACCGCTTTTGCGACCTGGTGGACGAGGCCAAAGAGTATTTCGATTTCGTGTTCATGGACTCCCCCGCCGGATTGGGGGATGGGTTCCAACTGGCCATGTCCGCCGCTGAACGGGCTATCGTGGTGTCCGCCGTGGATCCTGCCGCCCTGCGGGACGCCCAGCGCACCGTGGCCGAGCTCCATGCCCTGCCCCAGCTCCACTTGGTGATGAACCGGGTACAGCCCGGCCTGATCGCCCGACTGCGCACCTCCATCGATCAGGCCATGGATACCGCCGGACTGCCCCTGCTGGGGGTGGTGCCCGAGGATCCCGCCGTCACGCTGGCCACCGCCGCCGGCGTGCCGCTGGTGCTGTCCACCTACAAGGGGGCGGCCCCCGCTTACCTGAACATCGCCAAACGGCTTTTAGGCCAACGCGTACCCCTGCTCCGTATCCGCTGACCGACCGCCTCACCACCCCCATAGAAAGGATGATCGGCATGAATATCGCTCTCATGAGCCATGACAACAAAAAAGAATTGATGGTTCAGTTCTGCATCGCCTACTGCGGCATTTTGTCCAAGCACACCGTATGCGCCACCAGCAACACCGGGCGCCAGGTGGCGGAGGCCACCGGCCTGCCCGTCCAGCTCTTCCTGGCCCATACCCAGGGCGGCTGTGAGCAGATCGGCGCCCGCATCGCCTACGACGAGATCGACATGGTGCTGTTCTTCAACGATCCCAGCTCCGACGAGCTGGAGAAGGATCTGAACAACATCATCAACCTCTGCGACCAGCACAACGTGCCCATCGCCACCAACTCCGCCTGTGCGGAAATGCTCATCCACGGCCTGAACCGGGGCGACCTGGACTGGCGGCTCATCAGCCACCCCACCGCGCCGCTGAAGGTTTGACCGTAAACTGAATACGCCGCGTTGAGGCCGGATGAGTACCATCCACGCCGCCGGACAGAGAAAAGCGCCTTGGCTGGAAGCGCTTACGGCAGGAGGACGGGAAAGACGCCGGCTGAGCGGGCCCGGAGACGGGCCGGTCCCCTTCCCGCACCAGAAGGCCAAAGGGCGGATCCTGTCCGCTGAATGTGGGTGGCACCACGAAGTGTTTGCTGTGAAAACGCTCTCGTCCCATGGCTATGGGGGGAGAGCATTTTTCTGTCTGGAGGCGGTTTTTTGAAAAAGATCCTGATTGGAACCACCAATCCATCCAAGGTCAGGCGCTTTGAGGCGCTGCTGGCCGACTACGACGTGGAGTTCTGCACGTTGAAAGACCTGGGCATTACAGAGGAGCCGGAAGAGCAGGGCTCCACGCCGGAGGAGAACGCCATCCTCAAAGCCGCGTTTTACGGCAAATACTTCGACGCGGTGATCTGCAACGACTCCGGGCTGTACTTCGACGGCCTGCCCATGGACGACAGCCGCCAGCCGGGACTGAACGTCAGGACTCCAAACGGACGCCCGCGGATGAACGACGAGGAGATGCTCCAATACTATATCGAGCTGGTCCACTCCCTGGGCGGGAAAGCGCTGGCCTACTATCTGGACGGGGTCGCCGTCTACAACCACGGAACCATATCCTCCTATATGGAAAACAGCGAGGCCACCCGGCAAAGCGCGTTCTACATGGTGGACAAGCCCGCCCGCGAACGGCTCGAGGGCTGGCCCCTGGACTCCATCTCTCTGAACCGGAACACGCTGACCTATTTCGTCCGTGAGGGGAACAACCAATACGATTCCCAGCAAGAAAACGTCATGCTGGGCCAATACCGGGAGCGGGTGATCCGCTTCCTGGCCCAGGCACTGGCCCTGTAGGGCCATAACCGAAAGGAGAAATCACCATGGCAAAACAAAAACCCCGCACCCTGTCCGGGTTCATGGAGCTGCTCCCCGCCCGACAGGCACAGTTCGAGCGGATGGCGGAGCTGCTGCGTAAAGCCTATTCCCTTTACGGCTTCACTCCCTTGGACACCCCCATCATTGAGGCCAGCGAGGTACTGCTGGCCAAGGCGGGCGGCGAGACGGAAAAGCAGATCTACCGCTTCACCAAGGGCGATTCCGACCTGTCCCTGCGGTTCGACCTCACCGTGCCGCTGGCCAAGTACGTGGCGCTCCACTACGCCGAGCTGTCCTTCCCCTTCCGCCGGTTCCAGATTGGCAAGGTCTACCGGGGCGAGCGGGCCCAGCGGGGCCGGTTCCGGGAGTTTTACCAGGCGGACATCGACGTCATCGGCGACGGCAAGCTGGACATCGTCAACGAGGCGGAGATCCCCTCCGTCATCTACCACACCTTCACCTCCCTGGGGCTGAAGCGGTTCCAGATCCGGGTGAACAACCGCAAGATCCTCAACGGGTTCTATCAGCTTATCCACTGGGATCACAGGGCCGGGGACATCATGCGCGTGGTGGACAAGCTGGACAAGATCGGCGCTGAAAAGGTGGGGCTGATGCTCTACGATGAGGTGGGGATGGACCAGGACGCCGTGGACGAGGTGTTGAAGTTCATCTCCATCAAGGGGGGCAACCAGGAGGTGCTGTCCGCCCTGGAGGAGTACCGGGGGCAGAACGAGATCTTTGACCAGGGGCTGGACGAGCTGAACACGGTGGTCAAATACCTGGCCGCCTTCGGCGTGCCCGAGGATCACTTCACCGTGGATCTGACCATTGCCCGGGGGCTGGATTACTACACCGGCACCGTGTACGAGACCGCCATGCTGGATCACCCAGAGATCGGCTCCATCTGCTCCGGGGGACGGTATGACAACTTGGCGGAATATTACACCGATAAACAACTCCCCGGAGTCGGGATTTCCATCGGCCTCACCCGGCTGTTCTACGTGCTGGAGGAGCAGGGCTACCTCAACGACCAGCTCAACACCGCCCCCGCCGACGTGCTCATCCTGCCCATGACCGACGACCTCTCCCCCGCCATTGCCCTTGCCACCAAACTGCGCCAGGCCGGGGTGCGGGCCCAGCTCTACACCGAGCAGAAGAAGTTCAAGCAGAAAATGACCTATGCCGACAGGCTTGGCGTGCCCTACATCCTGTTATTGGGCGAGGATGAAATTACCCAGGGTAAAGTATCCCTCAAAAATATGGCCACCGGCGAGCAGAAGCTGCTGGACGTGGACGAGGCGGCGGAGGCCGTGCTGGACGCGCTGAAGGCCACCGGGGACGCCGCCCCCATCAAAGAGCCAAAGGGCTGAATACCCTCCCGCCAAACATATGCGAAAAAATCTGTAACAAAACCGCCTCTTGCGCGTTAGTATTGTGAAAGGAGGTGGACAGCCATGCCATTCGATGAGATCTATGAGCGGTATTTCCGGGACGTGTACCGCTTCACCCTCAGCCTGACCCAGGATGGGGCGCTGGCGGAGGAGATCGCCCAGGACACCTTTTTTAAAGCCCTGAAAGCCCTGGACAAATTCGACGGCTCCAAGGACATCCGGGCCTGGCTGTTCACCATCGCCCGCAACGCCTACTACTCCCACTGCCGCGCCCACAAGCGCACCGTGCCGCAGGAAGAACTTCCACAAGAGCTTCCCGACAGTGTGCGCATAGAGGAGCGGATTGAGGACGAGGAAAGTGCCTTTGCCATCCACCAGTTCCTGCACAGCATGGAGGAGCCCTACAAAGAGGTGTTCTCCCTGCGGGTGTTCGGCGAGCTGCCCTATGAGAAAATCGGGCGGCTGTTCGGCAAAAGCGCAAACTGGGCGCGGGTGACCTTCTACCGGGCCAAGTTACAGATCATTGAGCATATGGAGGCGATTGACCGTGAAGGAAATTAAGTGCGAGGTAATTCGTGATCTGCTGCCCCTGTACGAGGACAACGCGGCCAGCGAGGCGACCAAGGAGCTGGTACGGAAGCATCTGGCGGACTGCCCGGAGTGCCGGGAGGAGCTGCGGAAAATGCGCGTCCCGGTGTCCCTCCCCGTGGACGAGGACACCCAGCAGGTGCTGGACAAAATCCGGGCGCGCCGGGAGCAGCGGGCTCGGAACAAGAGAATCGCAATCATCAGTGCCGTTTCGGCGGTAATGCTTATCGTTTTGTTCTGCCTGTGGTACACCAGGCCCCGAAGCTGGACGAACCTCGTGAGGACAGAAGAGGCAGCGTCGGTCTTCGCTAGTCTCACCAATATGCGCCCCTATTTCGGCGAAGGGAAGATCCCTTCGGACTGGGACTACTGGGAATTTTGGGTTCTGGATGAGGTCGACGGCGACGGCCCCGCCGCACAGCTCATCCTGGACGCTTTGAGTAAAGGCTCCTACCGGGCCAGTCTGGGCAATCTGCGCAATTACACCCCATTCCCCCAGGACTATGTAAATGGGAAATCCGCCTGCTCGCTCCACCTCTCTATGTTTACCCAGGAGCACCAGGCGTTCATCTCCGTCGGCCTTGACAGCCTGGGTCAGATGACCGTTTACACCTCGTGGGATACCACGCCCGGCTTTTTCGTCTATCAAACAGACAGCGCCCTGTTTGACACGCTGGCGGCGGTCATTCAAGAATACGGCGAATACCAGGAATAATAAACTAGCAGTTATTTGAAGATATAATATTACGAATTGGAGTTGATTTCCATGGTTCAATCACGCACACACACCTGCAACGAGCTGCGCATGGAACACGTGGGCCAGCAGGTCAAGCTGGTCGGCTGGATGGAGAACGTCCGGGAGGTGGGGCAGAATTTGGCCTTCGTCGTCCTGCGGGATTTCTACGGCACCACCCAGGTAGTCATCGAGACCGAGGACATGATGGCCGCGATCAAAGAGCTGAACAAGGAATCCACCATCTCGGTGGAGGGCATTGTCCGGGAGCGGGACAGCAAGAACCCCAAGCTGCCCACCGGCGACATTGAGGTAGTGCCCGCCAAGATCGAGGTGCTGGGCCGCTGCCGCCACAACGAGCTGCCCTTCCCCATCAACCGCTCCCGGGAGGCCGACGAGGCCACCCGGCTGAAATACCGCTACCTCGACCTGCGCAATCCGGAGGTCAAGGGCAACATCATCCTGCGCTCCAACGTGGTGGCCGCCCTCCGCGCCGCCATGATCGGCGAGGGATTTTTGGAGATCACCACCCCCATCCTGACCGCCTCCTCCCCCGAGGGGGCCCGGGACTACCT
>JAIEFH010000091.1 GCA_029067025.1 Oscillospiraceae bacterium
GATCCTGTACCAAATCGCCAAGGACAAGCTGCTGAAGCTGGCTGAGGACGATCAGCCCTTCAACTTCACCATGCTGACGGTGGACACCCACCACATCGGCGGATATGTCTGCGAGCTGTGCGGCAGCGAGTACGAAAACCAGACCGCCAACGTGGTGGCCTGTGCCGACCGGCAGATCGCCGAGTTCCTCGAGTGGTGCTCCCAGCAGGATTTCTATGAGGACACCGTAATCGTTGTTCTGGGCGACCACCCGAGAATGGACACCAATCTGGTGGAGAACCTGGAGTACTATGACAGGACGGTGTACAACTGCTTCCTCAACCTCGCCTGCCCGCTTCCGGACGTGAGCCGCCGCCAGAACCGGGAATTCTCCACGCTGGACTACTACCCCACCATACTGGCCGCCATGGGCTTTAACATTGAGGGGGACCGCCTGGGCTTAGGCGTGAACCTGTTCTCCGATAAAGACACCCTCTCCGAGCGCATGGGCTTTAAGAGCCTGGACTACGAGATCGCCAAGTACTCCCCTTACTATGTCGAGCACTTTGCCTGAACCGCGGCGGTGTTGACATCCTCCGGCATTAAGTGTATATTAATGTATTAATGTAAACCGAACCGTTGGGAGGAACCGATCCCTATGCTCCGAGAGCTGAAAGCTTCCGCCGGCAGAAAATGGAGCGCGCTCTGGATGGACAAGCGGGCCTTTCAAACCCGCTTGTTCCTTGCCGCCGCCTGTGCCTTTAACTGCGTGTTCACATTTATCTTCTTTGGCCCCTGTGAGCTGTATCTGCAAAATACCAGCGATATGACCTTTCCCTTCAGCCTGCTGGTGCCTGTCATGGCGCTGGCAGGGCTGGGGATTTTTGCCGTTTTGCTGGCTGTTTTACTAGTACTCCGGGGCAAGCCCTTTAATTACGCCGTGTCCCTCCTTTTCGCGGTGACGCTGGCGGGCTACCTCCAGGGAAACTTTTGGAACGTGGATCACGGCACGCTGGACGGCACCTCGGTGACATGGCAGAACTACAGAGGGGCCATGCTAAAGAACCTTGTAGTCTGGCTGATCGTCATCGGAGCCGTGTTCACCCTGCTGTATTTCAGCCGGATGCTGTGGACGCGGACGCTGGAAGCCGTATCCCTGCTGCTGGCGGCGATGCAGGCGGTGGCCCTCGTCAGCCTCATCAACACCACCAACCTCTCCGCGCTGCAGGAGCGGTATCTCTCCACCGAGGGGATTTTTGAGCTGGCTCCCTCCCAAAATGTGGTGTTCTTTCTGTTGGACCGCTGTGACCGCTCCTATCTGGACGACCTGCTCGCCCAGCACCCGGAGTGGGAGGCGGAGCTTGGCGGCTTCACCAGCTACCAGGACTTCACCGGCAGTTTCAGCCGCACCTACGCCTCTGTCACCTACCTGCTCACCGGGGTCAGGGACGATGACGCCGCCCCCTTCGAAATCCGCAAGCGGGACTATTTCCGCCGGGCGTGGGGGCGCTCCTCCTTTTTGTCCGACCTCCATAATACGGGCTGTCAGGTGGGGCTCTATTCCCATGTGGGCGACGTGGTGGGCGAGATGGATAACGTGGAGGGCAAGATCGACAACATCGGCCAGAACGCGGTGAGCTACAGCCGCCGGATCATGCTGGCAAAAATGCTGGAGCTGTCCGTCTACCGCTACGCGCCGGAGGCTCTCAAGCCCTATTTCCAGCTCTATACCGGCGACCTGGACGCGGTCCAGACCGCCCCCAGCGGGGATCTCTATCAAATCGACGACCCCGAGTTCTGGGAGCGCTACCGCGCCCAGGGACTGAGCGTCAACGACGGACTGACCGGGTGCTTCCGCTTCTACCATCTTCAGGGCGCCCACTACCCCTTCAACATGGGCGAGACGGCGGAGCGGATGGAGACGAGATGGGATTCCGCGGGCCAGCACGACCAGATGGTGGGAAATATGGAGATGATCCTCCAATACCTGGACGAGCTGCGGGAAAAGGGTGTCTATGACGACACCACCGTCATCATCAGCACCGACCATGCGGCAGACTACCCCGAGTGGGTTGGTAACGACTGGACCACCACCACCCAGGGTCTGAGCCGCCTGGACAGCCCCCGGCTGCTCCCCCTGCTCATCAAGCCCGCCCACGCCGACACCAGCCAGCCCATGAGGCTGTCCTACAAGCAGATCTGCCAGGACAACCTCCGGGCCTCCATCGCCGGGTGGTTTGGACTGGACGCCGCAAAATACGGCCGGACCATCGAGTCCATCGGCGAGGACGAGGATATGACGCGCACCTTCTGGATGCTGCTGTACGATGAGACACTGACCACCCGGGACGCGTACATGGGAACCTATGTCATCCACGGGGACGGCAACGACTTTTCCAACTGGAATCTGACCCAGCTCACCCCCTTGGGCACCCATGTCTGGTAAGATAGGAGGGCCTTCCATGAAAAAACTGGCACAATTCATCTACTTTTTCGGGTTTGGCCTGATGCTGTTCTCCGTGACGGCCCTGGCCTATATCGACCCCTCCGCCATGACCTATATGATCCAGCTCGCCGCCGGCGTGGCCATCGCGGCGGGCGCGGGCTTCAGCTTTTATCTGCGTAAGCTGAAGCGCAGATTTTCCAAAGGCCGGAACAGCCGCGCCGCTGTCCAGCCCTTCGCGGACGACGATGACGACGACATTGGCTACGGCGATTACGAGCTGGAGCCCGCCGCCTCTCAGTCCCAAGTCTCCCCCGCCCCGGCGGCGGAGCGGCTATACGCGACGGAGCCTGTCTCCCTTCCCAGCACCCCCGCCGACCCCTTTGACGAGACAGGGGGCGAGGGCGGTCTTGCCGCCGAGAACCGGGAGCTGCGCCGCCTGCTGGCGGAGGAGCGCAAAAAGGTGGAGGAGCTGAAGCGGGCCCTGCACATCTGCACCGCCCCCCGGAAATGAAGGAGCGGGCACAAAAAAAGGACCGATGGTGGCTACTCCCCCTCCTGGCCGTGGCGCTGGCCGCGTTCCTCAACCTGTTCATCCTCATCAACGCCCATGTGCCCTCCGGCTCCATGGAGCCCATCATCCCCACCGGGGCGCTGCTGGTGGGTGACCGCACGGCCTACCTCCGGGGAGAGCCCCAGGCGGGGGACGTGGTGCTGTTCCGCCACCAGTCGGAGTTTGGGCGGGACATCATCATCAAGCGGGTGATCGCCCTGCCGGGGCAGACCTTCTCCATGGAAAACGGGCGGGTGTATCTGGCCGGGAAGCTGCTGGACGAGCCGTATATCACGGAATTTTCCGCCGACAGCTATCCCGAGACGGTGGTGCCCGAGGGGTGCTACCTGGTGCTGGGGGACAACCGGCGGGATTCCTACGACTCCCGGTTCTGGGCCGACCCCTTCGTCCGGCGGGAGGAGCTGCTGGCCCGGGCGCTGCTGGTCTACTTCCCCCGGCCCCATCTGCTTTAGTTGCTGAAAGACGAGGTGTCGTCACAACGGTATGGAACTCATCAATACGATCATCGGGACGCCGCTGGGCTGGCTGATGTACGGCTGCTACTGGCTGCTGCGCAATTACGGGATCGCCATTCTGGCCTTCACCCTGCTCACCAAGGTGGTCATGTTCCCCATCTCCCTGCTGGTGCAGAAAAACTCCATCAAAATGGTGAAGATGAAGCCCCAGTTGGATATGCTGCGCTACCAGTACGTGGACGACAGCGACGCTTTCATCGACGCCCAGTCTGCCCTGTACAAAAAAGAGCATTACAACCCCATGGCGGGAGTGATCCCGTTGCTGCTCCAGCTGCCCATCATCCTGGGACTGCTGGACGTGGTGTACAAGCCCTTAAAGCATATCCTCCACCTCTCCCCCGAGCTTCAGCGGGCCTTTGTGGAACAGACCGCCCGGCTTATGTCGGTGACGGTGGACGCTCTGGGCTCCACCGCCCAGCTCTCCGTGGTGGAGCGGGTGCGGGCCATGCCGGACGCCTTTGCTTCCATCCCCGGCTCGGCGGACGCCATCGCCCGCATCCAGAACCTGCGCATGACCTTCTTCGGCATCAACCTGGCCGAGACCCCCAGCGTCCACACCCTGGACGCCCTGTTCCTCATCCCCGTGCTGGCGGGGCTGTCCGCCCTTGTCATGTGCTGGGTGCAGAACAAGGTGAACGTGCTGCAAATCGAGCAGAACAAGCTGTCCCAGTGGGGGATGACAGCGCTTATGATCGCCTTTTCCACCTTTTTCGCCTTCATCGTCCCCGCCGGGGTGGGACTGTACTGGACCTTCGGCAACCTGTTCTCCATCGGGGTCATGTTCCTGTGCAACGCCGTCTACTCCCCCAAGCAGTACATCGACTACGCCCTGCTGGAGGAGATGAAGCGGACAGCCGCCCTGGATAGGGAGCGGAATAAGCAGAACGCCGCCCTGGCAAAAAAGTACTACAAGGAGTTCTTCTCCAAGGAAAACAAGGGGAACATGAAAATCATGTTCTACTCCGAGGGCAGCGGGTTTTACAAGTACTTCCGCGCCCTCATTGAGGCGCTGCTGAGGGATACCAACCTGACTATCCACTATGTCACCAGCGACCCGGAGGACGCTATCTTCCAGAAAAACGAGCCCCGCATCCGGCCCTACTACGTGGACGAGACCCGGCTCATTTCCCTGATGATGAAGCTGGAGGCGGACATGGTGGTGATGACCACCCCCGATTTGGAGAAGTACCACATCAAGCGCTCCCGGGTGAAGGAAAACGTGGAGTACGTCTTTATGGACCACGGGTGCAGCAGCGACAACCTGGCCTACCGCACTGGGGCGCTGGACGCCTATGACACCCTGCTGGTGGTGAGCCGTGAGCAGGCCGTCGAGGCCAGGGCCATTGAGAAGCTGCGCCGCGTGAAGAAAAAGCGCATCATTGAGTGCGGCTACGGCCTCATCGACGACATGATCGCCGCCTACAACGCCATGGACAAGGTGGAAAACGAGAAAAAGACCATCCTCATCGCCCCCTCCTGGCAGTATGACAACATCATGGATTCCTGCCTGAACGATCTGGTGAACGCCCTGTACGGCAGGGGCTACCGCATCGTCATCCGGCCCCATCCTCAGTATGTGCGCCGGTTCCCCACGCGGATGAAGGAGATCATCCAGCGGTATCAGGACAAGGCCGGGGACGACTTTGTCATCGAGACTGATTTTTCCTCCAACGTGACGGTGTACACCGCCGACCTGGTCATCACCGACTGGAGCGGCATCGCCTTCGAGTTCTCCTTCACCACCGACAAGCCCTCCCTGTTCATCAACACCCAGATGAAGGTGGTCAACGAGGACTGGCAGAAGATCCCCCTGGTTCCCTTTGACATCACCGCCCGCTCCAAGGTGGGCCGCCAGGTGGAAAAGGGCGAGGTCAAGGAGCTGGCCCCCGTGGTGGAGGAGCTGCTGGCCCAGCAGGACGATTACAAAGAGCGCATCGCCGAGCTGAAGCAGCAGCACTTCTATAACCTTGGCCGCAGCGGCGAGGTGGGGGCCCAGTATATCATCCACCGCCTGGAGCGCCGCTATCCCGGCCAGATTGCCTCCCACAACCCGCCCAGCGGGGAAATTGGGCGGTAGCAAAACGCAGACAAAGGCCCCCGGTCCGCTCTACTGGGACAGACCGGGGGCTTTCAAGCATTGGAAGGAAACCGTTTTATGGACGCACAACCTTATGACAATTTCCCGGCCCCGGCGGACGCCGCTCGGTTCAGCCTGCTCACCCCCCACGATCTGCGGGTGATCGGGGCGGTGCTCCGCGCCAACCCGGAAGAGGTCACCGGCGTCTCCGCCTTGAAAAAGGGCATGACCAACCGCTCCTTCCTCTTCTCCTGCCGGGGGGAGAAATACATCATGCGCGTCCCTGGGGAGGGCACCGGACGGCTTATCAACCGCCGGTCAGAGACGGCGGTGTACCGTCTCATCCAGGGCCGGGGGCTGTGCGAGGACGTACTCTACATCGACCCGGACAGCGGCTACAAAATCTCCCGGTTCATCGAGGGCGCCCGCACCTGCGACCCGCTGAACGGGGCGGAAACCGCCGCCGCCATGGACAAGCTGCGCGCCTTCCACGGGCTGGAATTGCGGGCAGACCATGAATTCGATCTGTTCGGACATATCGACTTCTACGAATCCCTGTGGGAGGGCGCGCCCTCCGTCTACCCCGATTACCGGGAGACCAAGGAGCGCGTGTTCCGCTTAAAGCCCTTCCTGGACGCCCAGGCGGGGAAAAAGGTACTCACACACATTGACGCGGTGCCGGACAACTTCCTGTTCTTCCCCAATGATCGGGGTGGCGAGGAGATCCGCCTCATCGACTGGGAGTACGCCGCCATGCAGGATCCCCACGTGGACATCGCCATGTTCTGCATCTATGCCATGTACGGCCGGGAGCAGGCGGACAAGCTCATCGACCAGTATTTTACCGAGGGCTGTCCCGCCCTGACCCGAGTCAAAATTTACGGCTACATCGCCGTATGCGGCCTGCTGTGGAGCAACTGGTGCGAATACAAGCGCTCCCTGGGGGTGGAGTTCGGGGCCTATTCCCTGGCCCAGTACCGCTACGCCCGGGATTATGAGCAGATCGTCCAGCGAGAGCTGGAACGGCTGGGGGAGGACTTGCCATGAACACCGTCAAGCGGGCCGTCATCGTGGCCGCCGGGGAGGGCAAGCGGATGCGGCCCGTCACCCTGTCCACCCCCAAGTCCCTGGTGTGGGTGAATGGCACGCGGATGATCGACACGGTGATCCAGGGGCTGCTGGCAAACGGCATCACTGAAATTTACGTAGTCGTCGGGTATTTAAAGGAACAGTTTCAAGTTTTGACGCGGGAATATCCCAATGTGACGCTCATTGAAAACCCCTGGTACGATTCCTGCAACAACATCTCCTCCCTCTACGCCGCCCGGGAACACCTGGAGGACGCCATCATCACCGACGCCGACCTCATCATCCGCGACCCACGGGTGCTGGCCCCCCAGTTTGAGCGCTCGGGCTACAATGCCGTATGGACGGACGGACACACGGACGAATGGCTGCTTACCGTGGACAACGGCGTGGTGGCCTCGTGCAGCCGCACCGGGGGCGCACACGGCTGGCAGCTGTTCAGCGTCTCCCGGTGGAACGCTGAGGACGGACGGCGGCTCAGGCACCACCTGGAAATTGAGTTTGAGGAGCGGCACAGCCGGGACATCTACTGGGATGATGTGGCGCTGTTCTGTTATCCCCAGGAGTACCAGCTGGAGGTGTTCCCCATGGAGGCCGGGGACATCGTGGAGGCGGACAGCCTGGCCGAGCTGGCGGCGCTGGACCCCAGCTACCGGAAGTATCTGGACGAGGTGAAGTGACGTGGAGCGGAAGAAAATCGACTGGGCCATCACCCTAGCCCCCCTGGGGTGCATCCTGGCCCTGAGCGCGCTGTTCCTCGCCTTTCCGGAGCGCTCCAATGAGGTCCTGGGCCAGATCCGCTTCCTGCTGGGGGACACCTTCGGCGTCTATTACCTCATCATCGGGCTGGGCGTGTTTCTGCTGTCCCTGTTCGCGGCGTTCTCCAAATACGGGGACATCGTGCTGGGCGAACCGGGGGAACGGCCCAAATACTCCTTCTTCACCTGGGGCTCCATGATGTTCACAGCGGGGCTGGCGGCGGACATCCTGTTCTACTCCTTCTCCGAGTGGATTCTGTACGCCGTGGATCCCCACATTGCCGAACTGGGCTCTGTCCAGGACTGGGCCAGTGTGTTCCCCATCTTCCACTGGAGCCTGATCCCCTGGGGCTTTTACCTCATGCTGGCGGCGGCCTTCGGGTTCATGCTCCATGTGCGGAAGCGGGAGCGGCAGCGGTACTCCGAGGCCTGCCGCCCCATCCTGGGCAAGCACACCGACAGCCTCCCCGGACGGTTCATCGACCTCTTGGCGGTGTTCGCCCTGCTGGCGGGGACGGCCACCACCTTCAGCCTGGCCACCCCGCTGATGGCCGGCATCCTGGACGAGCTGTTCCACATCCCCCTGAGCCGGGAGCTGGTCACCGTCCTTATCCTGGCGGCCACCTGCGCGGTGTACACCTACTCCCTGCTCCACGGCTTTCATGGCATCAGCCTGCTGGCCAAGTCCTGCGTCTGGCTGTTCTTCGGCCTGCTGGCCTATGTGCTGCTCTTTGGCGGCGAGGCCCGGTACATCATCGAGACCGGCGTGGAAGCCCTGGGCCGGATGCTTGGGCACTTTTTTGAGCTGGCCACCTTCACCGACCCCCAGCGCGCCACCTCCTTTCCCCAGAACTGGACCATTTTCTATTGGTCGTACTGGATGGTGTGGTGCGTGGCCGCCCCCTTCTTCATCGGCAGCATCTCTCGGGGGCGGACGGTGCGGCAGACCATCCTGGGGGGCTACGGCTTCGGGGTGGGCTCCACTATTGTCAGCTTCATCGTACTGGGCAATTATTCCCTGGGCAAGCAGGTGTCCGGCGCGGCGGACTTTGTCGCCCAGTACAACGAGACGGGCGATCTGTACGCCCTCATCATCTCCATGATAAAGACCCTGCCCTGCCCGGTGCTGGTTCTTGTTCTGGTGTTGGTCACCATGGTGGCCTTCTACGCCACCTCCTTCGACTCCATCGCCCTCATCGCCTCCTGCTACAGCTACCGCCGCCTGGGGCAGGACGAGTCCCCCCACTGGGCGGTGAAGCTGATGTGGTGCCTGCTGCTCATCGCTCTGCCTGTCGCCCTGGTGTTCTCGGACAGCTCCATGAGCAGCCTCCAGTCGGTGAGCATCATCGCCGCCTTCCCCATCGGGGCCGTCATCGTGCTCATTGCCGCCGGCTTTTTCAAGGATGCCGGGGCATATTTGAAGGAGCAGCCCCGGCGCGGGGGCGTAAACCATTGAGTATTTTGCAAGCCATGCCTTCATCATAGGCAGATCAAAAATTCGAACCTGCGAGGCGCATCCATGGAAAACATACAAAAGTCTGAACTTTTTGAGCGCACATCTATCCCCAGAGCTGTGCTTACCCTGTCCATCCCCACCGTTCTCAGCTCGCTGGTGATGGTGCTCTACAACCTGGCGGACACCTATTTCGTGGGAATGCTCCAGGATTCCATCCAGAACTCCGCCGTCACTCTGGCCGCGCCGGTGCTGCTGGCCTTCAACGCGGTGAACAACCTCTTCGGCGTGGGCTCCTCCAGCATGATGAGCCGCGCCCTGGGGGCCAAGGACTACGATACCGTGCGGCGCAGCTCCGCCTTCGGCTTTTACTGCGCCCTGATCTGCGGCGTGCTGTTCTCCCTCTTCACCACCGTTTTCCACGCCCCGCTGCTCGTCCTGCTGGGGGCGGACGCGGACACCGCCGCCGCCACCGCACAGTATCTGCTGTGGACCACTACCTGCGGGGCCGCCCCCGCCATTCTCAACGTGGTCATGGCCTATCTGGTGCGCTCGGAGGGGGCCACCCTCCACGCCAGCATCGGCACCATGAGCGGCTGTCTGCTGAACATCGTGCTGGATCCCATCTTCATCCTCCCATGGGGCCTCAATATGGGGGCGGCAGGGGCCGGGCTGGCCACCTTCCTGTCCAACTGCTTCGCCTGCCTGTACTTCTTCGTGCTGCTGTTCGTCCGGCGGGGCAAAACCTTCGTCTGCATCCACCCGGCCATGGCCCGGCCCCGCAGGGAAATCGTAAAGGGCGTGTTCGGCGTAGGCATACCCGCCTCCATCCAGAATCTGCTCAATGTCACCGGCATGACGGTACTCAACAACTTCACCGCCGGCTTTGGGCCGGACGCCATTGCCGCCATGGGCATCTCCTACAAGATCAACATGATCCCCATGTACATCTCCCAGGGAATGTCCCAGGGGCTGATGCCGCTGGTGAGCTATAACTACGGCAGCGGAAATGTCCCCCGGCTGAAAAAGGCCGTCCAGTTTACACAAAAGGTGGCCCTGACTTTCATGGTCACGGTGTCGGTGTGCTATTTCTTCGCTTCCGGCACGCTCATCAGCCTATTTATGAAAACCGATGCCGTGGTGGCCTATGGCTCCCGGTTCCTGCGGTGTATGTGCGTCGCCCAGCCCTTCCTGTGCATGGACTTCCTGGCGGTGAACGTGTTCCAGGCCTGCGGCCTGGGGCAGTACTCCCTGCTGTTCGCCATCCTGCGCAAGATTGTGCTGGAGATCCCCGCACTCTACATCCTCAACTACTTTTTCCCCCTGTACGGCCTGGCCTGCGCCCAAACCGTGGCTGAAATCGTGCTGGCCGCGGCCGCAGTCATTATCCTGCTCCGCTTGTTCCGGCGTATGTCCGCCGAGGGCACGCCTTTGCGGTCCCGCGGCGAAAAAAAATAGTCGTTTCCCCCTTTCCTTTTCCCTGAATTTGGCCGATATACAGATAAAGGAATTGGAAAGGGGGGCAGGATATGGCGATTCAACCGATCTCCGCCATCGGCCGGGATGAGCAGACCGCAGCGGATCAGGCCGAGGGCCAGTACAGCGAGCTTTTGGCGCAGTCGATGAAGAAGCGGGAAGAAGGGCATACCTCCTCCCTCACCGAGATGATCCGCGACGCCAAAGAGAAGGCGGACGCCCAGCGGGAGAAATTCAAGCTGGCCAAAACCACTCCCCGATATGGCGACGCCCCGCTGGAGGCCTACGCCCGGCTGAGCCGCGCCAAAACCCAGGGTCAAGTAAGCTCCGCCGCGG
>JAIEFH010000092.1 GCA_029067025.1 Oscillospiraceae bacterium
GAAGTACACCCTGCCCGCCGGCACCCAGCCGGGCACCACCTTCCGTCTGCGGGGCAAGGGCATCCCCGAGCTGCGAGGGAGGGGCCGGGGGGATCAGTACGTAACCGTCCAGGTTCAGGTGCCCACCAGCCTCACCAGCCAGCAGCGGGAGGCCCTCCAGGCCTTCGCCGAGGCCATGGGGGAGACGGTGCCCGCCTCCAGCTCGTCGCCGGTGAAGGATTTCTTTGAGAAAAAGCGGAAAAAGAAGTGAAAAGACGGCCTTATGGTCTGCGAAAGTAGACAATAAGGCCGTCTTGCTTGTAGATGAATCTTACTTTTACTGCGGAGTTCATCACCCTCAACGTCGAACACCACATGACGGGCAGAGTGTTGGAAACGCAGGATTTCTACGAGGTTTCTCTTTGCAGCAGCGCTACCGCCTCAACGTGCGCCGTCCTTGGAAACAAATCCACCGCCTCCGCCCGCACCGGGACATAGCCCAGCTCCCCGAACCGCTTTACATCCCGGGCCAGGGTAGCCGGGTCACAGGAGACGTACACCACCCGGTCCGGGTTCATCCGTGCGATGGTGTCCACCACCTCGGGGGCTAAGCCCTTCCGAGGCGGGTCCACCACCACCACGTCGGGCCGCACGCCTTCCTTCTCCAATTTTGCGGCCAGATCGCCGGCATCGCCGCACTCGAAGCGGGTCTTGCCCGCCAGACCGTTGCGGCGGGCGTTTTCCCTGGCGTCCTCCACCGCCGGGGGCACTACCTCCACACCGATGACCCGCGCCGCCCGCTCCGCCAGGGTCAGGCTGATGGTGCCGATGCCGCAGTACAGCTCCACCACGGTCTCCGTTCCCGTCAGGGCGGCGAAGTCCAGTGCCCGGCGGTAGAGCACCTCAGTCTGCGCCCGGTTCACCTGGAAAAAGGACGGCACCGACAGCCGGAAGGTATGCCCGCACAATGTTTCCTCCAGCCAGTCCCGCCCCCAGAGGGTGCGGAATTCGCTCCCCAAAATCACGTTGGTTTTTCGGGTGTTGACGGACAGCACCACCCCCGCCAGGGTGGGCGCGGCGGCGCGCAGGGCGTCCACCAGTTCGCTCCCATGGGGGAGGGATTTCCCGTTGATGACCAGACAGCACAGCGCCTCCCCCGCCGAGTTGGTGCGTAAAAACAGGTGCCGGATCAGTCCTTTCCCCGTCCGCTCGTCATAGGCGGGGATCTGAAAACGCTCCATCCAGTCCTTCACCGCGGCGCGGCACACGGTGTCCAGCTCCGGCTGGAGCAGACAGTCGTCGATGTCCACCACCCTATGGGTGCGGCCCGCATAGTAGCCGATAGCCCCGTCCGCCACGGGGAACTGCACTTTATTGCGATAACGCCGGGTATTTTCCGCGCCGTGTATCACAGAAACAGCGACGTCCGCCCCGCCGATGCGACGCAAAGCGTCCTCTACCCGCCGGCGCTTGGCCTCCAACTCCTCCTCATAGGCCATATGGCGGAACTGACAGCCGCCGCAGGCCCTGTAATAGGGGCAGTCAGGCTCGATCCGGGCAGGGGAGGGCGACCGCAGCTTCTCGATATGCCCCCAGGCGGCGTTGTGGCCGATGTGCTCGATGAAAACCTCGACCCGCTCGCCCCGGATCGCGCCCTTGACGAACACCGCCATGCCCTCAACGCGGGCCACCCCCTCGCCGCCGCTGGCATAGCCCTCGATGACGGCGGGATAGACCTGACCTTCCTTCAGCATTGACATTGGCCCCTTCCCTCTGCTTTGTGGAGCTTGTGAAGCTCTTTTTTTCGGCGGTTGGAGAAGCGGTCCTCCTCGCTGTACACGCAGCCGCAGTATTTCTGCATATAAAGGCCCAGCGTCCGGGCCTCTTCCTGGCCTTCCTTGAACCGGGGCCGGAAGTCATAGGGGATGAACTCCACGCCATATTTCTCCCCCATTTTGGCACCGGTGGCGCAGATCAGCTCCCGGTTCTGGTAGGGGGACACCAGCAGGGTAGTGGAAAAGCGGTCAAACCCGTGTTCCGCGGCATATTGGGCGGTGCGCTCCATGCGGCAGGTATAGCAATAGCCGCAGCGGTGGTCGCTGTCCTGGGCCACGGCGGCGGTGAACTGCCGCAGCCCATAGAAATCTTCCTCCCGCAGCTCCAGGCCGATGTCCTGGGCGTACTGCCGGAGGGTGTCCCGGCGGGCTTTGTACTCCTGGAAGGGATGGATATTGGGGTTGTACCAGAAGCCGGCGGGCTCTATCCCGTCCTCTCGCAGCATTTTGATACAGGCCACGGAGCAGGGGGCGCAGCAGATATGGAGCAGCAGGCTCATGGCAGAATCTCCAGACCGGACAGCAGGGCGTATATGCCGGCGGCGGCCTCTTCCCGGAGGATGGGGGCGGAGGGGGTAATGTTCTTCAAGGACGTGTAGAGCATATCCCCATAGCCATCCAGTGCGTCCTCCAGGCCCCAGGTCAGAACGGCCACGCCGCTTTTTGCCCACTTGGCGTAGGGGGCCAGACCGATCTCCATATCCAGGGGCAGATCAGCGCCAAGATTGTCCACGAATTCACCGTAGGCATCCAGGGCGAAGTTGAGATACCGGGCGGTGCGGCCCAGGATGGTGAGGAACTGCTCCTGGGTGACCGGGCTGTTGGGGTCGAAGCGGCCCCCACCCACGCCGGTCACCAGGCCTAGCTCCGCCATGGCGTTGACGGCGGGGCCGTACCAGGCGTTCTGAGCCACGTCGCTGAACCGGCTGGGGCCGTTGGAGCTCACGTTGAGCACCCGGGCCAGGATCATGCAAAGCTGGGCGCGGGTGAGCTGGCCCTTGGGGCTGAAGCTGCCGCCGCCGGTGCCGCTGAGCAGGCTGTAGGTGCCCAGGGCGTTGATGGCGTTGGCGTATAAGCTGTCTGAGACGTCATTAAACCAGCGGTTGTCGTAGTCCAGCCCCAGCTTGGCCGCCGCCTGGGCGGGGGTGACGTCGCTGAACGCGACGCTGTTGTAGAACAGCGTCATCTGGGGAGAGACAGCCGCCAGCAGGGCGGACAGGGTCTGGCTGTCCGCGTTCGGATCCACATAGAAGGGTTGGCTGCCCACCAAAAGACACAGGGAGGAGGTGTCCACGCTGCCGCCGCACAGGGCGGCGGCCACCGCGGCGGCGCTGGCGTCGTCCACCAGCAGGGTGGGGATGACGCCAATCATGTCGGTGGTAGTGCCGCCGACAGAGTAGAACCGGCCGATGGTGATCTTCAGACCGTCGCCGTCAAAATATTCGGGATTTGTGCTCTCGTCCAGAATGGTCTGGCCCACGCCCTTGCCAAAGGTGCGGCTGCCGATGATAACCCCGCGCTCCATGTCCCGGACGCCGGAGGCCGTGGCCTCCGAGGCGCTGGCGCTGTAGCTGTTTACCAGCATGAGCACCGGCTTCTCGCTGGCGGCCTTGGTGGTGCGGGCATAATAGCTCACCTGTCCGACACTGTCCTCGAAGTAGACGTAGCGGCCCGGTCCGCACAGCGCGGCCAGCATATCGGCGGCGGAGTCCACGTAGCCGCCCCCGTTGTCGCGCAGATCCACCACCCAGCAGTTTACCTGGCTGTCATACTGCTTGAGCGCGTCGGAGAAGAGCTCACCGGCATCGCTGCTGAAGCTGTCACAGTGTATATAACCCACGCCGCCATCCAGCAGAGTGATCCGGACATTGGCAATGCGCACCGCCCGGCGGGTGAGGGTATAGTCCCGGGTTACGCCGTCCCTCAGGACGGTGACGGTCACCTTGGTGCCTTCCTCGCCCAGCATGAGCTGGCGGTGCTCCTCCCGCGCGGGGACGCAGGAGATGCCGTCAACGGCCACAATGAGGTCGCCGGCCCGGAGGCCCGCCGCCTGGGCGCTGCCGCCGGACACCGCTTCGCTGATGAGAATGCCCTCCTCGGTGAAGTAGGACAGGATACCGATGCCCACGGCCTCCTCTTCTCCATCCACCGACTCAAAAAAGGCTTGGTACTGGGCGGGGGTCAGATACTGGGTATAGGGGTCGCCCAGAAGCTGGAACAGCTCCTCCAGGCTTTTCGCCTCGTAGGCCTCCTCCGGGATACCATAATAATAGGTGTCCTCCAGCAGCTCCAGCGCCTGATCCACCGTGAGGGCAGAGGCGGGGGCGATGAGCAGGACCAGGGCCAGCAGGGCGGATAACAGGCGGGATAAGTACTTTTTCATAGCGGTTCTCCTTTGTTCAGCGGGGGTGAATTGTAAATTGACAAATGGGCCTGGGCATATTAAACTAATTGTACCATAGAATAACACAGTTGGGGTGAACAAATTATGACGGAGTTTACGGAATTTACCTTTGCATCCAAAGACGGAATACACAAGTGCCACGCAAGCCTGTGGACGCCCGAGGGCAAACCCCGGGCGGTGGTGCAGATCGTCCACGGCGTGGCGGACCATATAGGGCGGTACGACCACTTCGCCCGGTATCTGGCCGATCATGGCTTTGTGGTGTGCGGCGAGGATCATCTGGGCCACGGCAGGACAGTGGACGACGGCAAATACGGTTACTTCGGCAAAAAGGACGGCTGGACGCTGGTGACGGCGGACGTGCGGCAGCTTCGGCGGCTCATGGGGGAGAAGTACCCCGGTGTGCCCTACTTCCTGCTGGGCCACTCTATGGGCTCCTTCCTGGCCCGCACCTATCTGTGCGCCTACCCCGGCACGGTGGACGGCTGCATTCTGTCCGGCACTGGGCAGGAGAAGGCCGCCGTGGTGGCGGCGGGCAAGGCGGTGTCATCCGTTGTCTGCGCCCTGCGCGGGCCGGAGACGGTGAGCCCCCTGTCCCTGGGATCCTACAACAAGCAGTTCGCGCCCAACCGCACCTCGGCGGACTGGATCTGCCGGGACGAGGCGGTGGTGGACGCCTATCTAAAAGATCCTTTCTGCACCTTCGAGCCCACAGCCGGACTGGTTCGGGATATGATGGAGGGTTTGCAGTACATCTCCAGTGAAAAAGCGCTGTCCCAGATGGACCCGTCCACCCCGGTGTACCTGTTCGCTGGCGACCGGGATCCGGTGGGCGCCAACGGCGAGGGGGTCAGGAAGGTATACGGCTTTTTCAAAGACCATGGCACCGCCGACCTGACCATGAAGCTCTACCCCGGCGGGCGGCACGAGATGCATAATGAGATCAACAAGGGCGAGGTGTACGCCGACGTGCTGGCGTGGCTGGAAAAGCATATCTGAGCAAAAGTACCGGGCTGTGCCCGGTACTTTTTTACGCTTTTATGGACTTGCGCAGGAACTTGAACTGGGTCTCGGAACACACCACGGCCAGGAAGATAAGTAGAAAGCCCAGGTACATCAGCGGGGAGGGGCTCTCCGCCCCGAACAGCACCGAAAAGGCCACGCCGAAGGGGGCCTCCAGGCTGAGCAGCAGGGCGGCGGAAGAGGGGTCGGTGTACTTCTGCCCCACGTTCTGGAACAGCAGGGCGATGGAGGTGGCGGCGACAGCCAGATAGAGCAGCACCCACCAGGCCCGGGCGGGAAGCCCGTCCATGGGGATGCCGTGGGTGAAGAGGGTGCCTGCCCAGCAGCACAGGGCTGTGGCGGCAAATTGCAGGATGGTGAGGATGAAAATATCCCGCCCCTGGGAGAACTTGGCCACCGCCACGATGTGGCAGGCGTAGAGAAACCCGGACAGCAGGGTGAGCAGGTCGCCGCCGGTCAGGGCAAGGCCCCCATCCCAGGATACGAAGCCGATGCCCGCCACGCACAACAGGGCGGCCAGCACGTTCCACCGGCTGGGCCGCAGCCGGTCCACCGCCCAGTACAGGAAGGGGACAATGACGCAGTATACGGCGGTAAAAAAGGCGTTTTTTCCCGGGGTGGTGCCCATGAGGCCGTAGCTCTGCACCGCATAGGCGGCGAACAGCAGCACTCCCAGCACCCCGCCCTGCCACAGGCAGCGCGGATCCATGCCCTTCCAGTTTTTCCAAAACACCAGGGCCAGAATGGCGGCGGCGAGGGAGAAGCGGAAGGCCAGCAGGAACATCAGATCCACATCGTCCAGGGTGTCCTTCAGGATGAAGAAGGTGGATCCCCAGATGAGGGTGGCCAGGACGATCATGGGTTTGGCCAGTTTTTTCAGGGTGTTTTCGCTCATAAGAAGTTCAACTCCGGGTTTTCAAAGGTATTGAGGTGTGGTATCATAACCAAAAAAGCGAAAGGGGCGGGAAGAAAAATGCTCCCTCAGAATTTTTTCAACAGGGATACCGTGGATGTTGCCCGCGCTCTGGTGGGCAAATACCTGGTGCGGCAATATGACGGGCTCACTCTGGCGGCCAGGATCACCGAGACGGAGGCATATGTAGGCCGGATCGACAAGGCGTGCCACGCCTACAACTACCGCAAAACGGAGCGGACAAAGACTTTATACGCCCCGCCGGGGACGGCCTATGTGTATCTGATCTACGGAATGCACTGCTGCCTCAATTTCGTCACCGAGCCCGAGGGCGAGCCGGCGGCGGTGCTGATCCGGGGCCTGTCCCCCAGGTACAACCAAAACATCATAGCAGAAAACCGGTTCCATTGCAAGTATGCCGCCATGACCGCCTATCAGAAAAAGAACTTTCTCAACGGCCCGGGCAAGCTGTGCGCGGGGATGAATATTGACCGCTCCCTCAACGCCCTGCCCTACGGATCAAAGGAGCTTTTCATCTGCGAAAGTTTGGAGGAGCTGGGCCTGCCTGTGCCGCAGTCGGATTTGCGCCCGCTGGAGATCCACGTGGGCAAGCGCGTCGGAATCGACTACGCCGAGGAGGCCATCGACTTTCCTTGGCGGTTTTACCTTGATATTTTTCATTGAACAGCAGCCTAAACTTACCATTGCGGGCGCCGCATATAAAAATCCGGACGGTTCAAACTATGCTCGGATTCCCGATCCGACAGAGAAACAAACAACTGAGATTGAAACAAGATTTAAAAGGAGGACAAGGATATGTCTAACAGTAATAACTCCAACCGTCTGGTCGTTCCCGGCGCCCGCGAGGCTATGGACAAGTTCAAGATGGAGGCGGCCAACGAGGTGGGCGTCAACCTGAAGCAGGGCTATAACGGCGACCTGACCAGCCGTCAGGCCGGCTCCGTGGGCGGCCAGATGGTCAAGAAGATGATCGAGGCCTACGAGAACGGCCTGAAGTAACAAGTTCAGCATTCCCCGTTCCGGGGATAATAAACGGCGCCGGAGGCAAATTGGCTCCGGCGCCGTTTATGCGCTCAAGAGGCTGGAACCACACATCTTGGTATGTTTTCCCGCCAAAGCACTCTTGCCAAGATTTGCCCGCTGTGGTACAGTTATACTGTGTTTTTAAGCATATCCTGCCCATTACATACGAAGAATGAGGTGAGAGCGATGTCTGATTGTTCCCAGCTTTTGACCGCCCTGAAAAGTGGTACCCATGACAAGGCCCTGGCCGCCCTCTACGCCCTGAATGGCAGCGCCCAGAGACTGGACGAGGCCCGTGCCCGTGCCGTGGGCACGGTGGAGACGTTCGCCGCCCGCTTTGGCGCGGACGCCCAGAGTGCGGCCCTGTTCAGTGGCCCTGGCCGCACGGAAATCGGCGGCAACCACACCGACCACCAGCATGGTCATGTGCTGTGCGGCAGCGTGGATCTGGATATGCTGGCCTGCGCCGCCCCCAACGGCACGCGGCTGGTGCGTATCCAGTCCGAGGGCTATCCTGCCCTGGAAATCGACTTGGACGACCTATCCCCCAAAAAGGAGGAAGAGAACACCTCCGCCGCGCTGGTGCGGGGGGTGGCGGCGAAAATCCGCGAGCTGGGGTATGAGCTGTCCGGCTTTGACGCCTGCGCCAACTCCACCGTGCTGTCCGGCTCCGGGCTGTCGTCCTCCGCCGCTTATGAGGTGCTGGTGGGCAACATTTTCAACCACTTTTGCTGCGATGACAAGCTGGATCCCATTACCATCGCCAAGATCGGCCAGTACGCCGAGAATGTCTACTTCGGCAAGCCCTGCGGCCTGATGGACCAGATGGGCTCCTCAGTGGGCGGCGCGGTTGCCATCGACTTCAACGATCCGGCCGACCCGGTGGTGGAAAAGGTGGACTACGATTTCTCCAAATCCGGCTATGCCCTGTGCATTGTGGACACCTGCTCCAGCCACGGCGACCTGACCGACGACTACGCCGCCGTCACCCGGGAGATGGGGGCGGTGGCGGCCCACTTCGGCAAAACCGTCCTGCGGGACGTGCCGCTGGAGGACTTCCGCGCCGCCATCCCCGCCCTGCGGGAGGAGTGCGGCGATCGGGCGGTGCTCCGGGCCATACACTTCTATGACGACGACCGCTTGGCCGTGAGAGAGGCCGCGGCTTTGAAAAACGGGGATTTTGACCTCTTTCTGGGCACGGTGAATCAGTCGGGGCTGTCCTCCGCCCTGCACTTGCAAAACACCTGGTCCATTGCCGACCCGCGCCAACAGGCCATTCCTCTGGCCTTGGCAGCGGCGAAGCGCCTGCTGGACACCGGGGCCTGCCGGGTTCATGGCGGTGGCTTTGCGGGCACCATCCAGGCGTTTGTACCCAACGACGATTTGGAGCAGTTCAAAACCGGCATGGAGGCCCTGTTCGGCACGGGCAAGTGCCATATTCTGCACATCCGGCCCATTGGCGGCTGCGTCGTCGCAGACTCCGTATCCCTCGCTTCCCCGTAAACGGGAAAGCTCGCTCACTTCGTCGCTCCTCCTCTCCCCACAAAGCCAAAGGACGGCTTTGCGGGGGCCCCAATATTTTGTTCATCGAACGGAAGTGCATACAATGATTGACAACGCTGTCTCCAAGCTGGTCGCCTACGCCCTGCAAACGGGGCTGATCCAGCCCTGTGAGAAGGACTGGGCCGTCAACACAATACTGGACGTATTAAAGCTGGACAGTTATACAGATCCTTGTCAGGACTGGGGCGAGGTGGAGTTGGCCCCGGTGCTGGAGGAGCTGCTGGACGACGCCCACGCCCGGGGAGTGCTGACGGAGAACTCCGTGGTCTACCGGGACCTGTTTGACACGGAGCTCATGGGGCGGCTGACGCCCCGGCCCGCCCAGGTGATTGAGAAGTTCCAGGCCCTTTATCAGGAAGCCCCGGAGAAAGCCACCGACTGGTACTACAAGTTCAGCCAGGGCACCAACTACATCCGCCGTGACCGCATCGCCAAGGACGTGCAGTGGAAGGCTCCCACCGAGTACGGCGACCTGGACATCACTATCAATCTGTCCAAGCCGGAGAAGGATCCCAAGGCCATCGCCGCGGCCAAAACCCTGCCCGCCTCCGCCTATCCCCGGTGCCAGCTCTGCGCCGAGAACGAGGGTTACGCAGGCCGGGTCAACCATCCGGCCCGGCAGAACCACCGCGTCGTGCCCATCACCATCAACGGCTCGCCCTGGTTTTTGCAGTACTCCCCCTACGTCTACTACAACGAGCACTGCATCTGCCTGAACAGCGTCCACACCCCCATGAAGATCGACCGGGCCTGCTTCGCCAAGCTACTGGACTTTGTCCGGCAGTTCCCCCACTATTTCGTGGGCTCCAACGCCGATCTGCCCATCGTGGGCGGCTCCATCCTGGCCCACGACCACTTCCAGGGCGGGCGGTACGAGTTCGCCATGGCCAAGGCCCCGGTGGAGACCCCCTTCACCTTCCCCGGCTTCGAGGATGTGGAGGCTGGCATCGTGAAGTGGCCCATGTCGGTGGTGCGGATTGCGTCCCAGAATCCCGAGCGGCTCATCGAGCTGGCGGACAAGATCCTGACCGCGTGGCGGGGCTACACCGATGAGGGGGCTTTCATCTTCGCTGAGACGGAGGGCGAGCCCCACAACACCATCACCCCCATCGCCCGGAAGCGGGGGGGCAAGTTCGAGCTTGACCTGGTGCTGCGCAACAACATCACCACCGAGGAGCACCCCCTGGGCGTCTACCATCCCCATGCTGAGCTGCACCACATCAAGAAGGAGAACATCGGCCTGATTGAGGTGATGGGGCTGGCTGTCCTCCCGGCGCGACTGAAGGAGGAGCTGTCCGCGGTGGCGGACGCTCTGGCAAAGGGGAAGGATCTGCGGGCGGATGAGTTGACCGCCAAGCACGCCGACTGGGGGTCGGCGTTTGCCAAGAATTATACCGTTACGGCGGACAACGCCCTGGACATCGTGAAGAAGGAGACGGGGCTGGTGTTCGCCAAGGTGCTGGAGCACGCCGGAGTATACGCCCGTACCCCCGAGGGGAAGGAAGCCTTCCTGCGGTTCCTGGACGTAATATAGAAAATCCACCCCCGGCCCAGCCGGGGGTGGATTTTTATCATCAGGGCCACAGCTCGTCAGGATACAGCCCGTCCTCGGTCATTTTGGCGATGGCGGCGGCTACGGCGGGTTTGTCCTCCTTGTAGGTGACGCCGTACCATTTGTCCCCGGAGGACAGGGCATGGACGCGGGCCTGTCCCTCTTGAATGAGCTGTCCCACCAGGGTGGGAAGCAGGTATTCCGCTTTCATGGGGTTTTGAGCCAACGCGTTGTCCAGGAAAATGGGGAACCGCGCCCGGGCCTGATCCAGCAGGGAGGGGGTGAAGCCCCAAAAGTTCATGGACACCATGGTGTTTCCGGGGAGGGCGATCCAGGTCTCCCCGCCGTCCTCGGTGAAGCGGGGAGGCGGGCCTTTTTCGATGTGGGTGCGCTCCATAATGCCGGTGAGATAGCCGTCCGCCCCCACCTGGCACACCCCCCGGGCCACGTGGCCGTAGTCGGTGACGGTGTTCTCCAGCCGGTAGGCTACCATGGCGTACTCATCCCCGGATGGGTGGGCGCACAGGTGGTCATAGATGACCCGGAACGCCTCGGGGCCGTAGTAATCGTCGGCATTGAGGATGGCAAAGGGGCCGTCCACAAAGGGCTGGGCCGCCAGCGCCGCCTGAGCGGTGCCCCAGGGCTTGACCCGTCCCTCGGGGATGGAGTACCCCCCCGGCAGATCGTCCATGCGCTGGAAGGCGTAGCGCACGTCCATGTACCGCTCCACACGCTGGCCGATGCGTTCCTTGAAATCCACCTCGATCTCATGCTTGATAACAAAGACCACGGTCTCAAACCCGGCGCGGCGGGCGTCATAAATGGAATAGTCCAAAATGACCTGGCCGCAGTTCCCGATGGGATCCATCTGCTTGAGCCCGCCGTAGCGGCTGCCCATGCCGGCGGCCATGATGACGAGAATCGGTTTCTTCATAAGAAGCGTCTCCTTTTGGGGCGAAAGCGCCCGGTTCAGAGGGTGAACTGGATGATGCAGAACGCGGCGTAGACTGCCAACAGAACAACGCCCTGGAACCGCCTGAGCTTCCCGCGCGCCAGGGCAGGGAGGGTGAGGAAGGCCATGACGAAAAGCATCACCGGGATATCCATGACCAGCGAGGCGTTATACCCCGCGATGGTGGAGCTTTTGGGGACGGGGAAGGGAGCCAGGGCCACCGAAACGCCGGATACAAGCACCAGATTGAACAGGTTGGCGCCGATGACGTTGCCCAGGGACAGCGCCCCGTGGCCCTTGGCCAGGGAGGTGATGGCGGTGACCAGCTCGGGCAGGGAGGTGCCCAGGGCCACGAAGGTGAGGGCGATGACCGACTCGGGCACGCCCAGGGCCTGGGCGATGAGGGTGCCGTTTTCCACCAGGAGATTGGCGCCCACGGCGATGAGAGCCGCTCCGACGACGATCATGACCACGTCCTTGAGGGTGGAACCCTCCGCCTCCTGGGGCTCGGAACGGGAATGGGCTTTGGAGCGGCTTCCGGACTTCATCTGCCACACGGTGGCGATCATATAGGCCAGGAACAGGGCCAGGAAGAAGAATCCGGACACCCGGGTGAACTCCTGGGTGGTATAGGCGATGCCGGCGTAGATGGCGGCGGCGGTGAAGAAGAAGGCCACCGGCAGGCGCAAAGATTTCGGATCCACCTTGCCGGGGCGGACGGCCACCGTGATGGCGGCGATGAGGGCGGTGTTGCAGATAACGGAGCCGATGGCGTTGCCGTAGGCGATCTCGCCGTGGCCGCTGAGGGCGGAGGTGGTGGACACCATCACCTCGGGCAGGGTGGTGCCGATGGACACCACTGTGGCGCCGATGAGCAGCTCGGGCAGGCCGAACCGCCGGGCGATGCCGGTGGCGCCGTCCACAAACCAGTCGCCCCCCTTGATGAGAAAGACCAGTCCTACGGCGAACAAAAGAACCGGGACAATCATTTGTAATACCTCCCAAAACCTCCGCTCGGTTTGGCGGGGGCAGGTTCAGATGTGGATGGATATACCGATATAAGTATAATTTAACCAAAGTTACCCGCATTTGTCAATGGTTATATGGGGCGGGCCGTCCAGGATAACGGGCCGGTTTCTATTGCATTTTTTTCCCGCCTACGGTATAATATCAGCAATCGCCGTGCGGCGGCCCGCTTTGCGGCCCCAGGGAAAAGGAGGCATTGTTGTGGAATTTAACCGCGCGCAGTTGAAGCAGAGGGTAAGGCAGGCGATGAGGGGCCAGCGCCCCCGCCCCATGCTGATTACCCTTCTGTTTACCATCATCGTCAGCATCGGAACCCAGATCGTCAACGGGATCCTGGGGGCGGCGTCTGGCAGCAACGCTATGACCCAGATGTACGCCGAGCTGATAGTTCGGCAGCAGAGGGAGCCGCTTTCCGCCATCCAGTATATACTGGTGTACTTTGGGCCCCAGCAGCTGGCCTTGGCCCTGTCTGTAGGGTTTGTCCTGGCCACCCTGATTACCACCCTGTGGACGGATTTCATGGGGGTGGGCTACTCCAAGTTCTGCCTGGGCATGGCGCGGGGGGAGCAGCCCCAGACCGACGCGCTGTTCAGCCACTTCCCCCAGTGGGGGAGCGTACTGCTCACCCAGCTTTTGGCGGGGGTGTTCCGCGCCCTGTGGGAGCTGCTGCTGGGCGTGGGGTTGTTTGCCGTCCTGTTCGGGGCTGTTCTGCTGTTTGGCGAAATTGACATCTTGCTGGCGCTGGTCGTGTTCGCGGCCTACATCGCGTACAGCCTGGGCGTCAAGTGGGTTACCTTGCGATACGCCATGGTGGACTTTCTCATCGCGGACCAGGGCCTCACCGGCATGGACGCCATCCGGGAGAGTAAGCGGCTGGTACGGGAGAAGGGGAATACCGGCAGGCTGTTCATCCTGAAGCTGTCCTTCATCGGCTGGTATCTGGTGGAGTGCGCCGTCATTCTTGCGGCCTGCCTCATGGGGGTGGCCATCTTTGGCGCCGGGATTGCGGCCGCCCACGGCCTCGACGAGCTTGCGGAGGCGCTGGCTGTCGCCCTGCTGGGCTGCTTAGGGTTGATTCTGGTGGTGTGGCTTATTCTCGCCGTCTTTAACCTGTGGCTCACCCCCTATATCACCGGCGCGAGGGCACTGTTCTACGACTGGGCGCGGGGCGCGTACGATACCCGGCCCGCCGACGGCTTTGGCGGCGGCCAGGGCGGATGGGGACAGCCCGCCGATTACACCCGAACGACCGGCCCCGCCTCCGGCAGGGGCATCGGCCCCGGTGCCCAAAACGGCACAGGCGCGCCCAGGCCCCCGAAGCCCCCCAGGGACGACCCCTGGAACTAAATGACATCCCAAAGGCGGGGATGGTTTTCCACCCCCGCTTTTATTTTGAAAAGGAGCGATCAATCCATGGACAAACTGCAAATGAAGACCCCTCTGGTGGAGATGGACGGCGATGAGATGACCCGTATCCTCTGGCAGCAGATCAAAGAGGAGCTGCTGGAGCCCTACATCGACCTGAAGACGGAGTACTACGACCTGGGCCTGCTGCACCGCAACGAGACCCGCGATCAGGTGACTGTCGATGCCGCCAACGCAACAA
>JAIEFH010000093.1 GCA_029067025.1 Oscillospiraceae bacterium
CACGGGAGGGCGCGGCCCGTCCTCCCCTGTCATCTCCAAGTGGCTGGGCGACCTGCGTTCCCTGTTCGACCCGGAGATCGTGGCGGTGGTGCAGAACGACGCCATCGAGCGCAAGGGGCTGAAACAGCTCCTGCTGGAGCCGGAGCTGCTGGAGGGGCTGGAGCCCGATCTGAACCTGGCCTCCACCCTGCTGATGCTGAAGGATCATATCCCCAAGAAGTCCAAAGAGTCGGCCCGGAAGTTCATCCGCAAAATCGTGGAAGAGATCAACAAGATGCTGGAGAACGACGTGCGCCGGGCGGTGACGGCGGCACTGAACCGCCGCGCCCATTCCCCCCTGCCGTCGGCCTCCGCCATCGACTTTCCCTATACCATCCGGCGGAACCTGCAAAATTATAACCCCGAGTTGAACGCGGTCATCCCCGAACGGGTGTGGTTCTTCGACCGCTCCAGCAAGATCAACCGCTGGCACATCATCCTGGACATCGACCAAAGCGGGTCTATGGGGCAGTCCATCATCTATTCCTCGGTGCTGTCCTGCGTGCTGGCCTCCATGTCGGCGGTGAAAACCAGCGTGGTGGCCTTTGACACCCAGATCATGGATCTGACCCCCCTGTGCGCCGACCCGGTGGATCTGCTGTTTGGCTTCCAGATGGGGGGCGGCACCGACATCGCCAAATCCATCGCCTACTGCCAGGGGCTGGTGGAGTCCCCGGCCAAGACGCTGTTCTTCCTCATCTCCGACCTGTACGAGGGGGGCAACCGGGCGGCGTTGCTGCGCCGGGTGGAGGAGCTGAAAGCCTCCGGGGTGACGGTGGTGGTGCTGCTGGCCATTGCCGACGGCGGCAAGCCGTTCTATGACCCTGAGACCGCCCGGCGGATTGCCGCCATGGGCATTCCCTGCTTTGCCTGCGCCCCGGAGCACCTGCCCGAGCTGTTGGAGCGGACGCTGAAGGGGCAGAGCTTGGAGGGACTGGCCAGCCAAAAGGGGTAGCGTATTAGTTCCACCGCTTCGGGCGTCCCAGACCCCATCCCTTGACATAACCCGACCGCCCCGGGAGGAAATTCCCTCCCGGGGCGGTTTTTATTGCGCCGGATCAGCAATAAAGCCGCCTGCCGCCGTATAAGTCAGGTTTGCCCTCGCGGGCGTAGGGGAAGACACCCTCCGCGCCGCCAGGCACACGGCGCGCGCGATCCATTTGCAACAGGGATTGCTTTTTTCACCGCTTTCCAGTATAATCAGAACAGTTGTTTTAATTGCGCGATCCCGTCTCTCAAAACCGCGGGAAATCTATTTACAAATGTGAGGTTGCCATGAACCAAAAAGAGATCAGCGAGCTGCGCCGCCGCTTCCGCCTGAACAAGAACGCCATCAGCCGCATCTACGGCTGCTATGTCAGCTGCCGGAAAGAAATCATCTCCTCCCTGGACGAGTCCCTGGGGATGATGCCCCAGGAGGAGGCCGAGCAATATCTGGGCTTCTTGAAAAAAGCGCTCTCCGGCGCCCTGGGGAGAAATCTGCTGGACGTCGAATTTTCCACCCAACAGGTGGCGGACAGCGAGGAACACCGGCTGCTCATGGCCCTGCGGAACTCCGGGCTGAAGGACGGTGAGGTGCGGCGGCAGTTTTATCAAAAGGTCATCGACTCCCTGGACATGGGGGACAGCAATTATTTGATCCTGCTGGCCCACGATACTTACGACGTCCCCTTCCGGGGCAAGGACGACGAACTCCAGGCGGACGCCTCCGACCAGGTGTTTTCCTACATCGTCTGCTGTGTGTGCCCGGTGAAGGACGGCAAGCTGGAGCTGCGCTACTGCCCGGATGAAAACGGGTTCCACAACTCCCTCCCCAGCCAGCTCGTGGCCCCGCCGGAGCTGGGCTTCCTGTTCCCCGCCTTTGACGACCGGGCGGCCAATATCTACAACGCCCTGGCCTACACCCGCAAGCCGGACGAGCTGCACCAGGAGTTCCTGGACGCCGTCTTTCACACCGAGCCGCTCATGTCCGCCGGTGAACAGCGGGAGGCATTCCAGTCCGCCCTCACCGAGGCGCTGGCGGGGAATTGCGGCCTGGAGGTGGTTCAGGCCGTCCACGGGCAGCTGACCCAGCAGATCGAGCAGCACAAGGAGCTCCGGGATCCGGAGCCGCTGACCCTCACCGCCAACGATGTGGCCGACATCCTCCAGGACTGCGGGGCGGAGGAGGCGCAGGTGGCCGCCTTTTGTGAAAAGTGCGCGGAGCGGTTCGGCGAGGGGGCGGCGCTCAGCCCCGCCAACCTCATCGACAGCAGGCGCTTTGAGGTCAAGACCCAGGACGCCGCCATTACCCTCGACCCGGAGCACAGCCACCTGGTGGAGCTGCGGATCATTGACGGCAAAAAGTATCTCCTCATACCGGCCAGCAAAGAGATGACGGTCAACGGGATGCCGGTGGATTGGACATAAAAGGAGGGTTTGCCATGCCCTATGTATTTTCCCGGGAGGAATACGAGCGCCGGGTGGCCTGGTATACCCAGGCCCGGTTCGGACTGTTCCTCCATTGGGGGCTGTACGCCATTCCCGCCCGGGGGGAGTGGGTGCGCAGCGTGGAGCGCATCCCCAACGAGGACTATGACCCGCTGCTCCAGCAGTTTGACCCCCGGAACTGCGATATGCGCACCTGGATGGCGGCGGCCAAGGGAGCCGGGATGAAGTACGCCGTGCTCACCGCCAAGCACCACGACGGCTTTTGCCTCTTCGACAGCGCCTACACCGACTTCAAGTCCACCAACTCCCCCGCCGGACGGGACTTTGTGCGGGAGTTTCTGGACGCCGCCCGGGAGGCCGGGCTGCGGGCGGGGCTGTATTTCTCCCTCATCGACTGGCGGCACCCGGATTTTCCCCATTACGGGGACCGCAACCATCCCATGCGGGACGACCCGGCCCATGGCAACGATGGCCGGGACTTTGACCGCTACCTGGACTATATGCACGCCCAGGTACGGGAGCTGTGCAGCAATTATGGCAAGCTGGATCTGCTGTGGTTCGACTTCTCCTACGACAACCTCCGGGGGGAGGCGTGGCGGGCCACCGAGCTGATGGAGATGGTGCGCGCCCTCCAGCCCGAGGTCATCATCGACAACCGGCTGGAGGTCAGCGGGGAGGGCTTCGGCTCCCTGGCCGCCTGTACGCCCACCCCCTACCACGGGGACTTTGTCAGCCCGGAGCAGATCGTCCCGCCCCACGGCCTGCTGGACGCCGAAGGGCGGCCCCTGGTGTGGGAGAGCTGCGTCACCATGAACAACCACTGGGGCTACTGCGCCACAGACCACTACTATAAGCCCGCCCCCATGCTTATCAAAAAGCTGGTGGAGTGCGTATCCAAGGGAGGCAATCTGCTGCTCAACGTGGGCCCGGACGCCACGGGGCGCTTCCCCGACCAGGCGCTGGACATCCTCCGGGACATCGGCCGGTGGATGGACCGCAACGGCGAGAGCATCTACGGCTGCGGCCCCTCGGGGCTTGACAAGCCGGATTACGGCAGGATCACCCGGCGGGGGGACACCCTGTACTATCACATCTTTGAGAACACCGTGGGGCCGCTGCCCCTGTTCGGGGTGGACAAAGACCGCATTGCCTCCATCCGCCGCCTGGCGGACGGCAGCGAGGCGCCCCTGTCCACCAGCTGGGTACACAGCGACTACCCGGAGCTGGCCTTTGCCGACCTGGGGCCCGACCCGGTTCTGCCCGACCCGGTGGACACGGTGCTGGAGGTGCGCCTGCGTACCTCTTCCGACCTATAAAATTAGGAGGGATTTGTCATGATTCAGCTGTGGAACAACGAACCTGTCCAGTGGCGGGTGGAGCTGGAGGCCCAGAAGGGGGAGCCCCTGTCCCTGCGCACGGGGGAGCAGGGGCGCGTCCTGATTGTGAACCTGGGCGAAGAGCCCAAGCCGGAGACCGTCCGCCGTGCCGCCGCCAAGGCGGTCAAGACCGTTCAGAGCCTGGGCGGGCAGTCTGTCCTGCTGGACGCCGCTCCGGCGGCGAAGGCCCTGGGAATGGCGGGTGTGTCCGCGCTGGCCCAGGGAGCGGATCTGGCCTGCTATCGGCAGGAGAGCTGGAAGCACGCCCCGGACAAGCCCTTTGACGCGTACCTCACCGGCGCGGACAGACTGGTCACCGCCGCCATCCTGGCCCAGACGGCGGCGGTGACCCGGGCGGTGTGCTTCGCCCGGGATCTGGTGAACTGCCCCGCCAACCTCCTCACCCCGGAGCGGATGGCCCAGCGCATGACCGAGGCGGCGGAACGGCTGGGGATCGAGGCCCAGGTGCTGGACGAGGAGGACACCCGCGCCCTGAACATGGGGGCGTTCCACGCCGTGGGGGACAGCGCGGGCCACCCGCCCCGGCTCATCGTGCTGCGTTACCGGGGCGGAGCAACCGACGCCGCCCCCATCGCCCTGGTGGGCAAGGGGGTGTGCTGCGATACCGGGGGCTACTGCGTCAAAACAGCCGGCGGGCTGAAAGGAATGCGGGGCGACATGGCCGGAGGGGCCGCCGTGTGCGGCGCGCTGCTGGCCCTGGCCGAGAACCAGGTGCCTGTCAACGCCGTGGCGGTAATCCCTGCGGTGGAAAACCGCATCTCCCCGGACAGCTTCCTGCCCGGGGACGTGGTGACCTCCATGTCCGGCAAGACCATCCAGGTGAACAACACCGACGCGGAGGGCCGGCTCATTTTGGCCGACGCGGTGACCTACGCCATTGAGAAGGAGGGGGCGGATCGGGTGGTGGACATCGCCACCCTCACCGGGGCATGCGTGGCCGCGCTGGGCTTCACCACGGCGGGACTGGTGACCAATGACGAGGGCCTCTTCCTGGACGTGATGAACGCCGCCGCCCGGGCCGGGGAGCAGTATTGGCGCTTCCCCGACTTCCCGGAGTACAAGAAGATGATCGAAAGCCCGGTGGCCGACCTGTGCAACCAGTCCAATGACGGCTGCGGGGCCATCACGGCGGGGCTGTTCATCGGCGCGTTCGCGGAGGGACACCCCTGGGTTCACCTGGACATCGCGGGCACCGCCTGGGTAGATCGCCCCCGGTGGGAGTACCAGGTTCCCGGAGCCACCGGCGCGGGGGTGACCACCCTCTACGAGCTGTGCCGGGGCTTGGCCCAGGCGGACTGACATGGCGGAGCGATGGCGCGGGGCGCTGTCCGCCCTGTCCGGCCCCCGCCGCCGGGCCATGGAATTCTTGGCGTGCCACCTGCCGGACAGCGACCTGGACTGCTATCCCTTTGAGCTGTTCCTGCAATTCGCCGACCACGCCCTGTTCCTCCGGGAAACCAACCCCCTGTGCGGGGCGCTGGACTGGGAGCTGTTCGCCCACTATGTCCTGTCCCCCCGGGTGAACGACGAGGATCTGTCCTTCCACCGGGCCCTGTTTTACGAGGAGCTGTGGCCCCGGGTGGGTGTCCTGCCCACCGCGGAGGAGCGGGTGCTGGAGGTCAACCGCTGGTGCCACGAGCACGCCTCCTATCAGGCACAGGACGAGCGCACCGCCTCCCCGCTGACGGTGTTCCGCTGCGGCAGCGGACGCTGCGGGGAGGAGTCCGCCTTCCTGGTGTCCGCCCTGCGCAGCGTGGGCATCGCCGCCCGACAGGTGTACGCCCCCCGCTGGTCCCACTGCGACGACAACCACGCCTGGGTGGAGGCTCTGTGCGGCGGCGTGTGGCGGTTTTTGGGGGCCTGCGAGCCCGAGCCGGCGCTGGATCGGGGCTGGTTCAACACCCCCGCCTCCCGGGCCATGCTGGTTCACAGCCGCCTGTTCGGGGAAGGGGGCTCCCCCCTCCACGGACAGCCCATCGGCCGAGAGGGGGCCGTGGTCTGGTACAACCAGACCGCCCGGTATGCCCCGGTGCGGGAGTACCGCTTCCGGGCGCTGGCGGACGGTCGGCCCGCGGCGGGCGCGCAATTCCAGCTTCAAGTGCTCAACGGGGCCGGGTACCACACCATTGCCTCCCTCACCGCCGACGGGCGGGGGGAGGCCAGCATCCAAATGGGTCTGGGCGATCTCCATGTGCTGGCCGCTCTGGACAGCCTGCGGGCCGAGGGGGATTGCGTGGACGGGGCTGTCACACTGGCCCTTCAAGGGTCGACCGAGGGGGACTCCGGCTGGCGGGACTTCGACTTTCACGCTCCCTCTCCAGCGGAACTGTGCTCCACCGAATTGACTCCGGCCCAGAAGAGGGCGCGGGCGGATGTTCTGGCCCGTGGAAGCGCCCTGCGGGAGCGGCGGGTGGCGGGATATTACGACGGTGCCCGGGCCGCCGCCCTCCCCGGCTGCGAGGATCTGCTCCAGGCCGCCCGGGGCAATTGTGAGGAAATTCATACCTTTCTCAGCGGCGAAAACCGCCCCGCCCGGGAGCGGCTGGTTCGGACGCTGTCGGACAAGGATCTGCGGGACGTGCCGGCGGAGGTGCTGGAGGATCATCTGGCCCACCTTCCGCCCCGGCCCGAAGAGATGCCGGAGGACGTCTACTGGCGCTATGCGGCCTGCCCTCGGATCGCGCTGGAGAAGCTCACCCCCTGGCGGGGGGCGCTGACAGGCTGGCTGTCTGGCTGGACAGGCGGCCCTGCCCAGCTGCGTCATTTTCTGCGGGAGCTGCTGCAGGACGCCGGAGAAAACAGCTACGGCCCATTGTACTGGCCCCCGGCAGCGGTGCCGGAGGCTGGTGCTTGCGACGAAAAAAGCCGTGACCTGCTGCTGGCAGCCGCCCTGCGGACGCTGGGCGTTCCCGCGCGGCTGCGGGAGCTGGACGGCGCGGCGGAATTCTGGCAGGGCGGGGCCTTCCGTCCCATCTGTCCCGAGGAAACGGGGGAGCTGCGGCTGACCTGGACGGGGGATGCCCCGCCTCTCTACCGGCAGAACTGGTCGCTGTCCCGGCGGACAGAGGCGGGCTGGGCAATGCTGACCCTGCCCGACAGCGGCTGGGAGGGGGTCAGGCGGACGCTGTCCCTGCCCGCCGGATACTACCGCCTGATCACGTCGGCCCGCCTGCCCAACGGAAACCAGCTGGCCTCCCGGCGGGAGCTGCCGGTGAAGGCCGGGGAGCCGGTCAGTGTGGAGCTGCGGCTGCGCTCCTGCCCCCTGGCCGAACTGCTGGGCTGCACGGTCATGCCAATCGCCCCGGCCCGGCGGCTGGACGGCTCCCCCGTCCCCGACCTGTTCCGTCTGGACGGCCGTCCCTCCCTGCTGATCTGGCTGGAGGAGGGGGGCGAGCCCACCGAGCATCTGCTGGGCGAACTGGCTGGCCTGCGCAATATGCTGGCGGCGCTGCCGCTGAATGTGGCGTTCCTCCTCCGGGACGGGGCCTGCGCCCGCCACCCCACCCTGGGCGGGCTGCTGGAGCGGTGGCCGGAGGTCCAGGTTTTCGTGGACGACTGGGCCTACGATTTGGAGGACACCGCCCGTCGGCTCACCTGCGACCCGGACACCCCGCCCCTGGCGGTGGTGTGCGACGGGGCAGGAACCGCGGTCTATGGCGTCAGCGGCTACCGGGTGGGTTCCGCCGGACTGCTGGCCCAAATCGCCGCCCATCTGTGCGAATAGCTTAAGCAGGCTCCCCATTTCGAGCGTTTTGCCCGAAACGGGGAGCCTGCTTTGTACGCAAACGGTCTATAAACTTTCTGGCGCGGCGTTATCAGGCCAGGTATTTGGCCCGGATAAAGGCGGCGATGCCGCTCAGGCCCCGGGCCAGCGCCTCGGTCTCCTCCGCCGTCAGCGTCTCCACGGTGGCCGCCACCAGCTCCCGGTGGAAGTCGGTATGGCGGCGGTTGGCCTCCCGGCCCTTCTGCGTGGGGCACAGGCGGACAGAGCGCTTGTCGCTGCTGTCCCGAACCCGCTCCAGATAGCCCTTGGCCTCCAACTGGTTCACCGCCGCGGTGAGCGTCCCCGCCGTCACCCCCTGGGCGGCGGCGATGGCGGAGGAGCGATTGTCCCGCCCCTGATCCACCGCCCGGCACACCTCCTCAATCAGGTGCATCTCCCGCACGGACAGGTCGGAGTAGCCCTCGCTGACGTATAACTCCTCCGTTTTCAGGATGTCGTTGAACACCTCCACCAGGAAGTCGTTCAGCGCCTTGGCACAGTGATCCTGCTCCATGGCTTCCCCTATTCCGCCGCGATGTAGGCCACACCCACGGCCCCCGGGCCCACATGGGTGCCCACCACCGCGCCGATGGAGCCCATCAGCGGGGACTTGTTCTGGGGCAGCACATCCTTCAGCGCCTCCATGCATACCGGTACCCGCTCCGGGGAGTTGGAATGGCCGTAAGCCACCAGATGATCGGGATCCGCCGGGGCGTTTTTGATGTGCTGGGCGATCCAGTCCAGGCCGGAGGCGATGGAGCGGGCCTTGCCCAGGGCCTCCACCGTGCCCCGGCTGTCCACCCCCACGATGGGTTTGATGCCCAGCAGTCCGCCCACGGCGGCAGTGGCGGCGGAGATGCGCCCGCCCTTCTTTAAGTAGGTCAGCGTATCCACCACCGCCAACAGGTGGGTTCGCTGGGCCAGCTTCTCCACTTCGGCGGCAATCTGGGCGGCGGACAGGCCCTGATCCCGCATACGGACCGCCTCCTCCACCAACAGGGCCAGGGCAAAGGTGACGGTGCGGGAATCCACGATGTGGATCTCCCCATCCTCCACCATCTCCCGGGCGATGCAGGCGGACTGACAGGTGCCGCTCAGCTCCGTGGACACAAAAATCCCCACGATCTCATCCCCCTGGGCGGCATACTTCTGGAACAGCTCCAGAAAATCGTCCGGGATGAGCTGGGAGGTGGTGGGCAGCTCCTGGCTGGAGGCCAGGCGGGCAAAGAACTCCTCCCGGGTGATGTCCACGCCGTCCAGGAAGCTCTCCTCTCCAAACAGAACCCTCAGGGGGATGACGTCGATGTTCAGCTCCGCCGCCCGCTGGGCGGACATATCGCTGGTGCCGTCGGTGATGATGCGTATCATATCAAACAACTCCTCGCAGATATTTTGATATTCAAATGGTTTGACTTTCAAAGTATCATACACGGACAGCACCCGTTTGTCAATTTCAATTTCTCCAAAAAAGAGAATGAAAACGCCGCCGGACCGTGACAGTTTCACGATCCGGCGGCTGTTTGGCACGCGGCCCATCATCATGGGCTGAGCCGTTACCGCCCCACCGCGAGGCTTTGGAAATAGGCCCGGTTGTGCAGGACCGGGGCCGCGTCCGGCTTAAAGGAAGCGGCCAGCTCGTTCATCCGCTTCGCCCGCTCCAAATCGCCCAGGCGGCTGTAGCAGACGCAAAGCTGGATGCAGGGCAGGTAGCCGTAGCAGTCGGGGGAGATAAACCCGCCCCGGCGGTCGTCCCGGGGGCAGGTCAGGGCCAGAGAGTACCAGTAGGCGGCCAGGGATATTTGCTCCCGCTGGAAAAACCAGCGCCCCAGCTCACAGCACACCTCGGCCCGGGGCCGGTCATAGGCAAAGCTGCGCAGCAGCGATTGCAGCGCCCGCTCCGGCTGCTCCATGCGCTCATAGCAGTAGGCGCAGTGGCAGCAGGCGTCGATGCTGTTCTCCACCCAGCCCCGGCCCTCGTCCAGAAAATCCTCAAGAACCTGGACGGCCTGGGCGTAGCGCTGGTGGTAATACAGCTCCCGCCCGTAATAAAACTGCTGCCGGGGCTCCAGCTTTACGCCTTGCTCCAGCTGTCTTTCGTAGATCAGCAGGTTCCTGTCCGGGTCAGAGGGGCGCAGCTTGCGGTGGGTGACGGCAAACTGGCTGTAGAGCACCCGGCCCACCGGGGCAATGGCCTCATGCACCGCCCCTTCCCAGCGCATCCCGGTGTGGTTTTTGATGAGCCGCTCCCGGAAATAGGAAAAGGTCACATTCCCGTTTTCATCAAACCCCGTGTCGTATTTGGCCATGACCACGCAGACGTCTGGCTCCAGCGTCTCCTTCAACACCCGAAACGCGGCCTGATCCGCCTCTAAGATCACGTCGTCCGCGTCCAGCCACATACAGTAGTCCTTCTCCGCCAGGGAAAAGGCGTAATTCCGGGCCGCCGCGAAGTCGTTTACCCAGGTGAAGTCGTATACCCGGTCGGTGAACCGCCCCGCGATCTCCCGGGTGTGGTCGGTGGAGCCGGTGTCTACAATGATGATTTCATCCACCAGGTCTTCCACGCTCTCCAGACAGCGGCTCAGCACGTCCTCCTCATTTTTTACGATCATGCACAGGCTGACCGTAACCATGGAACATCCTCCTCCAATGCTGATTTTATTTTCCCCGTCCGTTGGGCGGGAAAAATATTTGCGGCAAAGCCGCGGGGGCGGCGTCCGCGGACAGACGCCGCCCCCGATGGAGCCGAAGGCGTGACCGTCAGCTCAGCCGGATGATCATGAGGGACGCGCCCGCGCCGCCGCTGATCAGCGCCGCCACCCCGGCCAGCACAATGGGATAGAGCTGGAGGGAGATGGTGGAGCTGGCGGGCAGGTTGACCTCGATCTCATTCTCATAGCTGGAGATGGACAGCGCCGGCGCGATGGTGGACGCTGTGTTGTTCACCCCATTGATGACCAGGCGGCTGCCCAACAGCAGGGTGGCCGTGGTGTTTACATGGTAGGAGATGCGGTAGCGCCCCGCGGTGGCCACGGTGAACACAGTGTTACTCGCGTTGGGGGTGATGTCCGCCGAGAGCACCTGGGCATTGGGCAGCGGGATGGGGATGCCGCCCAGAGACACAGACAGGCTGGCGCCCGCCGTGTTGGCGGCAAAACCCGCCGTCGCTGTGGGGTTGGGGCCGTTGGCCCCGGTGGGACCGGTGGCTCCGGTGGGGCCGACGGTTCCCGTGGCACCCCCCGCGCCAGCCGCGCCGGTGGGGCCGATAGCGCCGGTGGAGCCGGTGGCACCAGTGGCTCCGGTGACGCCGGTAGCCCCTGTGGGGCCGGTCGCGCCGGTGGGGCCTGTGGAGCCAGTGGCTCCGGTGGGGCCGGTGACACCGTTCGCCCCGGTTACACCCGCAGCCCCGGCAGCGCCGGGCAGGCCGTTCGCGCCGGTAGGCCCGATGGGGCCGGCAGCGCCGTCAAGGCCGGTCACGCCGGCAGCGCCTGTGGGGCCCATAGCGCCGGCGGCTCCTGTGGGGCCGGTCACGCCGGTGGCCGGACCGGTGGGGCCGGTGGGCCCGGTGACGCCGGTGGGGCCGGTGAATACCGGCGCGTCCAGCGCCGCGTTCAGCTTCGCGCCCAGCAGCAGCTGCTGCTGGGTGATCTCGTCCAGCGTCCGCTGGACACTTCTGTTGGCGTCCAAAACGTCCTCAATATCCGCGCCGCCGCTGAGTCCGGGCAGCGTGCCCAGAACGTATTGCAGCTTTTCGCCCTCGGCGTTCAGAATGTGGCTCAGGCTCAGCTCCTCGGCGGCAATGGAGGCAATGATCTCATTGACGCTCCCGTCCCGGGTCAGAGGGGGGTCGATCTGGGGAAAATTGGGCTGCGACATACCAGTGCACCTCCTCAGCTCAGGCGGGTAATCATCAGAGAAGCGCCCGCGGAGCCCGGAAGCAGCCTCGCGGTGGACACGATCCCGAACATACGCAGGGATACGGTGGTGCCGGCGGCAAGATCCAGCATGATCTCACTGGAGAAGTGGCTGAGGGACACCAGCGGCGCGATGGTGGACGCCGTATTGGCAGTGCCGTTGATGACCAGGGCGGTGCCGGCAGCCAAGGCGGCGGTGGTGTTTACCTCGTAGGACAGGCGGTAGCGCCCGGCGGTGTTCACTGTGAACACGGTGTTGGCGGCGTTGACCGTGATGTCGGCAGGGAGCACCTGGGCGTCGGCCAGGGGAACCAGTACCCCGCCCAGCACCACGGACAGCTCTGTGCCGCTGGTATTGGCCGCAAAGCTGGAGGTGGCCGTCACATTGACGCCGGTGGGGCCGATGGGGCCGGTGGCACCCGTCGCGCCCGTGGCACCTGTGGCACCCGTCGCGCCTGTGGCACCTGTGGCACCGGTGGGGCCGGTCACGCCCGTGGCACCTGTGATCCCGGTGGCACCTGTGGCACCTGTAGCGCCCGTGGCACCCGTCGCGCCGGTAGCGCCAGTTGGCCCGGTGGCGCCGTTCGCGCCGGTGGGCCCGGTGGCGCCCGTTACGCCGGTGGCGCCAGTCACACCGTTAGCGCCGGTGGGGCCGGTCACGCCAGTAGCGCCCGTCGCGCCGGTGGCTCCAGTGGCGCCGGTGGGGCCGGTCACGCCCGTCGCTCCGGTAGGGCCGGTCGGGCCGCCCGCAGGGCCGGTGGGGCCGGTCGGGCCGGTCGGGCCGGTGGCACCCTGCATCTGGGACGCCTCCAAAGCGCCCTGCATTTTCGCCCTCAGGAAGAGCTGATTCTGGACGGTGGTCTCCAGCAGGCCGCGCACGCTCTCGCTGGCCGCCAGCACGTCGCTGACCGTGGCGGGAGGACCGCTGAGGCCGGGCAGAGTACCCAGGATATATTGAAGCTTCTCGCCCTCGGCGTTTAAAATATGGCTGAGACCCAGCTCCTCCATGGCAATGGAGGACAGGATCTGATTCACTGCGTCTTCCCGGCCGATGGGTGGATCGACAACGGGAAAGCTGGGCATAGACATGGCAAAACTCCTTTCCAGACGGCGCCAAACCGGTCTGCCGCGCTACTTGCCGGACGTTCCGGCCCCGGCAGGCGCCTGATATATGGTATGCGCCCACGGTTCGTCGGGTTCCCTATTTCGACATTCCCCAACAGGGGGACGGGCGCATAGAATAAAACGGCGGCGCGGACAGCCGCGCCGTACGTCCACCGCTCTCCGTCCCAGGCGGGGAACTCCCGGAACGGAGCGGTGATGGGAGTCAAGAACTATGTCTATGCCTTCATTCCCCCCCTCTGGGGCGGATATGACAAAAGATGAGGCGCTCACCATGATTATTGCCTCCATTGCCATGGAGGAGCTGGCGCTCAGCTACATCGTCAACGCCGAGGGTGAAAAACTGCAATACGTTCTGGGCACTCTCCCCGGAAGCCGCAAGCCCTGTGCCAGCACTCAGGAGATCCTGGCGGTCAACAAGAGCGCGGCAGCGCTGTTGGACACGGTGATGCAGAGCCAGATGCTGCTGAAAGGGAAGCTGGAAAAGGCATTGGAGGCCAGCGGCTGCAAACCCGCGCCGGAGCCGCCCTGCCCTCCAAGCCATCCATGTGAGCCGCCCTGCGGCGGCTCATCGTCCTGCCGGAAAAGCGCCATCCATCTGGTCAGCCAGCGCGATGGATTTTCCTGGGATAACGACCGCCCCCTGTCCTGGCAATGCCAGGGCCAGCAGGGCCGCGGCATTCGCTGGGACGAAGAAAACCCCGCGCAGATGGAGCTGGATCCGGTCAAAGCCTATGCGCTGAATTACGCCATAAACGTCTGCGGCCCTTACCGTGGAGACAGCGCGGGAGCCGTCTGCGTCAAGCTCACGCCCTGTGACGCCTTTTCGGATGTTCTGCCCCTCAATTTTTCTGTGAGAGGCCTGAGGTGTGAACCCTTGACGCTGCATTACTCCACCGTGCTCTTTCCCCATGCGTGCCCGCCGCCCTGCGCCGGCCTCTCCCTGCTCCTGGATTACGGGGACAGTCTGTATGTAGAACAGGCATCTCTCAATATTTTTGAGATTTAGGGAAATCGGCGCATTCAGCGGAGGCGGAAACGCACGGCAGGCAAACGGAACGTCCCGCCTTCCGGTGGGACGTTCCGTTTGCCTGCATCTCTTTTTTCAGCACAGTTTGGCGCGGGTGGCGGATATAGGATTTACGACTTTCGAATTTGCCGGATGATGGACTGTATTTCTTGACATTATAGTGAAAATGCACTATTGTTAGCATAGGAAAAATTACAGCGCGTTTTAGTGGTCAACCTGAAAAATAAGACGCGGGCAGGTGTAAGAGAAATGGTAAACTTTGTCATTGCCTTAGAGTGTTTTGGCATGTGCCTGACCTTTGTTGCCCTGATCCTCCTGCTCAACGGGGACGGAGCACGGGAACAGAAGCTGCTGATCTTCATCATGTGCGGTTCGCTGGTGCAGAATGTGGGCTATCTGCTGGAGTTGACAGCGCCCACCGTGGAGGTGGCCGTGGCAGCGGTGACCGTGGAAAATGTGGGATCCATCTTCGCCCCCCTGTGCTACTGCTGGTTTATCTATTCCTACTGCTACGCCCGCCCGCCGAAAAAGCTGCTGCTTGCCCTTGGCACCGTCAACTTCCTCGTCCTGCCCTCGGTGTTCTTTAACTGGTACGGGATTTTCTACCGGGATTTCCAATGGCTGTCCACGGCGAACGGGTACCACTATGTCAGCATCACTTACGGTCCCCTGTATATGCTGTCCCTGGTCACCCGCATCATCATCCCCTATATCCTGTCCATACTCACCCTGGCGCGGGCCATCCGCCTGCGTTCGGACCAGCAGGTCAGCCGCCAGTATCAGACCATTCTCGTCATTACCACCCTGCCTGTGATCCTGTTGGTGGCCTACATCTTCAAATTTGTAACGGTCTTTGACCTCACTCCCGTGACCTTCGCCATTTCCATGTCCATGGTGGTGATCGTCGTGTGGAGCCGCCGCAACTACGATTTCCGCCATCTGGCGGCGGAGAAGGTACTGGAGAGCCTGGGCGACGGTGTGATCGCGCTGGACGACCATGACAGGCTGGTCAGCTACAACCGGGCGGCCGCCCACATTTTCACCAGCCTGCCCCACCACAAGCTTGGGGAAAACATCCGGGTGGTGGAAGATTTCCGGGAGGAGATGCTCAACGAAAGCATCCCCTGGAGCTTTTCCATCAACGGGCAGCACTATGAGTGCCACAGCAAGCAGATCACAGACGACAGCGGCCGGAGGCAGGGCTGCGTCATTCTGGTTCTGGATATGACCGACATCAAAGCCTACATCAACGAGATCAAGCGGGTGCGGCAGCAAGCCGAGGCGGCCAACACCGCCAAGAGCGAGTTTTTGGCCAATATGTCCCACGAGATCCGCACCCCGATGAACGCCATCATCGGGATGAACGACATCATCATGGAGGAGTGCGAGGATCCCTCCATCTGCAACTACGCCAAGGATGTGCAGTCCGCGGCGAAAAACCTGCTGGCCATCATCAACGACATTCTGGATCTGTCCAAGGTAGAGGCGGGCAAGATGGAGCTGGTGTACACCGACTACCACCTGAAGACCGTGGTGGGCGAGGTGGTGGGCATGATGGACATGGCCGCCTCCAAGCGCGGGCTCATCATGAAATACGAGTGCGACGAATCCATCCCCTGCTGCTACAACGGCGACGAGGGGCGGATCAAGCAGATCCTCATCAATATCATCAACAACGCCATCAAGTTTACCAAAGAGGGTTATGTGCGGGCCTCTGTCACCGGCCGGCCCGGCGAACGTGAGGACGAGGAGATCATCACCTTCCGGGTGGAGGACACCGGCTGCGGCATCAAGCAGGAGGACCTGAGCAAGATTTTCGAGGACTTTCGCCAGGTGGATTCCAAGAAAAACCGGAGCGTGGAGGGCACCGGCCTGGGGCTGGCCATCGTCAAGCACCTGGTGGAGCTGATGGGCGGCAGCATCAACGTGGAGAGCGTTTACGGCGAGGGAACCGTGGTCACCATCACCATCCCCCAGAAAATCGTGGACCGGCGCTCCATTGCGGAGGTGCCGGAGGTTGCCCAGACCGCGCTGGAAAGCGTCGAGATCTTCACCGCGCCCAGCGTGAAGGTGCTGGTGGTGGACGACAACGCGGTCAACCGCAAGGTGGCCCGGAACTTCCTGAAAAATTACGCCTTTGACCTGGACGAGGCCGAGAGCGGGCCGGAGGCCATTGAGCTGGTGCGGCAGACCCGGTATGACATCATCTTTATGGATCATATGATGCCTGGGATGGACGGCATTGAGGCGGCGGAGATCATCCGCAGGGATTGCGGTGAGAACGGCACCTCGCCCGCCATCATCGCCCTGACCGCCAACGCCATGGAGGGGATGCGGGAGCGGTTCCTGGACAAGGGCTTCCAGGACTTTATCGCCAAGCCCTTGGATCGGAAAGCGCTGGGGCAGCTCCTGACGCGCTGGGTACCGGAAGAGCGCCGGCAGGTGGCCGACGGCGGAGCGGATCGCGGGGCCCTGGACCCGAACGCGTTCCAGATCGAAGGGATCGACATGGGCGCCGCCATGCGATACTATTCCGGCGATGAGGCGGGCTTTGCCGAGCTGCTGGAGCTCTATTATATGGACGGCCAGCGCAAGATAGGGCTTTTGCAGGAGCTTGCCGATACCGATCTTTCCGGCTACCAGACGGAGGTGCACGCCCTCAAGAGCGCCTCGGCCAATATCGGCGCCATGGAGGTTTCCGATATGGCCCGGGCCCAGGAGAACGCCGCGGCCCAGGGCGACACAGCGCTGATCAAGGGGCAGCTTCCCCTGCTGCTGGAAGCCTATGGGGAACTGCTGGAGAAGATCGGATGGATTCTGGAACAGCGGCGGCAGGAGGAACCCCAGGAGGAGAAACTCCCCGCCCTGCCCCCGGAGGAACTGAGGTCGCAGGTGGCCCAAGCCCTGGAGGAACTGGAAGAGTTCAGGTCACGGGAGTGCGCCGACATCGTGGCGGAGATCCTGCGCCACGAGCTGCCGCAAGATGCGGAGGACAGCCTCCGGGAAATCCAGAAACAGCTGAAGCTGTATGAGGATGACAACGCGGAAGCGCTGTTGGATCAACTTTTGAGCAGTTTGAAAGAGCAGGAGGAGCAGGAATGACGAAACCAGGAACAGGACGCGGCAAAAAGTGCATTTTAGCGGTGGATGACGCGGCGTTCATTTTATCGAGGATCACCGACGCCTTAGGGGATTATTATAACGTGGTTACCGTGAATTCCGGAGCGCGGGCTTTGAAATACCTGGAGAAAAATAAGCCAGACCTGATCCTTCTGGACATTCGGATGCCCCTCCGGGATGGGTTTGACATCCTGCGGGAGATCCATACCATGGAGGACCGGGCCGACATTCCGGTGGTCATGCTGACCGGCATGGAGGACAAGAAGTCTGTCATGGAAGGCATCAAGCTGGGGGTGCGCGACTATATTTTAAAGCCCTTCGACCCGGACGATCTGCTGGAGCGTGTCCGGCGGGTTTTGGAGCCCGAGAAATATGGTGACAAGTAATTGCGGCGGGGTGACTTATGAATACTGTTCTCACAAAAGAGCGGCTTGAGCAGATCCTGGATCAGGCGCTCCAGGACGTGACGGAGCGGACCGCCGGCGTGCGCCTGAATCAGGGCGACCAGCCGCCGGGGGAAGATCTGTGCACCGTCCACATTACCTTCGACAAGGGCTTCAGCACCAGCCTCACCCTTTGCGCCGATACCAGCCTGCTCTCCCGCATGGCCTGCAATTCCTTCCATGAGGAGGAGGTGGATCCCGAGGATCTGGAGGAGTTCACCAAGGAATATTTCAACGTGCTGTGCGGTAA
>JAIEFH010000094.1 GCA_029067025.1 Oscillospiraceae bacterium
TCCTTGGCCTTATCGCCGGGGGCGGCGGGGGCCTCGCCCTGCTTGTTCTTGTCGCCGGGGGCGGCAAGGGCTTCGCCCTTTTTGCCCTTATCATCCTTGCCAGCGACAGGGGGTGCGGCCTCGGCGGTCTTGCCCTTTTCCGCGCTGGGGTCAATGAGCTTGCCGGGGATGGGCGCGTTGGGATCGTTCTTGACCGCCTTGCGGTAGGCGATGGCCTCCTGCACGGTCATCTCGTAGACGTGGGCGGGGATGTCCTGCTTCTTGGCCAGCTCGCTGGCCCTGCGGCGGCGGTAGCCGGACAAAAGCTGGTACTCGCCATCGTCCCGCTGACGCAGGATGACAGGTTCCTTGATGCCGCTGCTCTCAATGCTGAGTACCATGCTGCCCAGCGACTTGTCCTGGGGCTTGGGGTTGAACACACCGGGGAGTTCATGGATTTTGGATAGCGGGATCATCTGGGGCTGCGCTTGGGTCGGGGCTTTGCCGTTTTCATTTGCCATTTAGAGTCCTCCTGATTAAAAATATTTGCTAAAAAATACGTCTCACGGTGAGACGCATTTTCTAACACAAGGTTGGGTTGTTCCTGCCTGTCTGCCAGTCCTCTGCATTGGGGAGGCTGGCACAGTAGGCAAGCAGCGCGTCCATGCTGGCTTCATCCTTGCCGGATGGGTAAATTGACCAGCCGCGCTCATAGGCAGCGATCTCCTGTTCGCCGTCCTCTGTGTATAAGAACAGCTTGAGAACGCGCCCGTTATCAATGCCGTCCGGGGAATTGACATCGCATATTTTCGCGGCAAAGGGCAGGCCGTCTATTGTCCCGCCCAGCCAGTTCCTCCAGACGCAATCTATCGTTATCCCATGTTCGGGCATTTCCTTTCCCTCCACGAAAAAATGCGTCTCACCGTGAGACGCATTAGCCAAAATCGTGCCGCACAGCGGCGGAATAGTACGGGCCTATCGTGATGGGCGCGTTGTAAAGCGCCGTCAGCAGATAGGCCCGGATGTTATTGATTTTTGTGGTGGTCTGCCGCAGGGAGTCTATGACGTACTTGATATGTTCGCTGTCAAGCTGACGGAAACGCTGCCTGACAGCATCCACAGGTAAGACTTCACCGCCGATCCGCATGGTGGAGGCGGTGCTGCTCATTACGTCCACGATCAGCTCCAAAAGGCTCTCCACGTCATCGTAGGGAAGCTCCTGCCGTAAATGCTCATATTCGATGCTCTCTTTTACTTCCTCTCTCACTTCGCATCGATCAATCCCCATCCGTCTCGCGCTGGGGGCTGGGGGATAGATGGATGGATCAGGCTGGATAAAATCAATTTGATTTCTTTTAGTTTGATTAGGGTCGGTTTCCGCGACTTCTGCACGTCGAAAATCTCGACCTCTTGGGGTCGGAAAATCCGACTTCTGCACGTCGGCAAAATCGACGGCTGGAGGTGGCGAGGGAGGCTCCGGCTGCTTCTCCGGCTGGGGCGGTATCTCTTGTGTGGTAAAACGCTTGACATATATCCGGGTGGGCTTGCCCTGACCCTGCTTGATCCGCTCTATCAGGCCAACGCCTTTGCCGGTGTCCAGCTCGGCCAGCAGCTTCATAGCCTTGTCCCGCCCGCAGTTCAGGTTGTTGCAGATCTCATCCACGGTGTAGTAGATATAGACGCGCCCGGTATCATCATACCACTCGTTCTTGATGGACAGGCTCATGCGGTCAAGCAACATACCGTAGAGCAGTTTGGAGTCTGTGGAGAGGTGCTTAAACCGGGGGTGGGTGATAAGCTGGCAGGGGATGCGAAAATAGGTAAACTGCGTTGCCTCATCGCCGTAGAAATAGTTCGATAAATTTTTATCTGGCATAGCCGCCGCCTCCTTTTGGGCATGAAAAAAAGCACGATTGTCTAATCGTGCTTTTTTCGTGCTGTTGGATTTTGTCACAAAGGTTTGATTTTTTGGTGACTGCTCGTAAATTTTGTAGTTTTATAAATGGTTCTTTACGAGTGTAAATCCAACGATTAGCACGGGTATTACATTTGAAAAAACCGACATAGCATATTGGGGGGCAGTGCCCGAGATCGGTATATTAAGCGCCCCAGATAAACCGCCAAGGCCAATGCCGATCATGAACATCAGGGTAAACATCTGCCCAACATTGATGCCAAGACTTTCCACCATTGGCCGGTCATCAATAATAGCCCGGAACATGATCCCTAACTTTGTCTTCTCAAACACAATCCAAGTAACAAATGCTACAATGGCGGAAAATGCAATAATAAAAATGTAATAAACGGGGATAAAAATATTCCCCACACGGATGATACCTTTTAGCGCTCCGGGAACCGTGCTAGTTTTTGGCAAACCGCCCCAATACAGCTCCATCAGATCTTGCATGATATATGTAAGGCCCATGGTAATCATCACGGTAAACATCATATCCTTACCGATTACCGGCCTTAGAGACAACTCCACAAGGGCACCTACCAAAAATGGAATAAAGAATCCCAAGGCGATAGCTAAAGGAAAGTATCCCGCTTTTGTCATTATATAGCTCACGAAAGCGCCCAAAATATAAAAGGATCCCTGTCCAAAATTGATTGTACCCATTCCAGAAATGATCAAACTCATACCGGATGCCGTTAGATATGTGATCATACCTGATGCGATACCGGTTATTATTGGTACTATAAATTGAGATATATTCATATTACGCTCCATATCCTTGGTGTTGCTCCCGCTAGGGAGCAACACCAAGGCA
>JAIEFH010000095.1 GCA_029067025.1 Oscillospiraceae bacterium
TCCGGCCTGATGGGGGAGGACCCCAACGGCATCCCCAACAACCTGGTGCCCTATATCGCCAAGGTGTCGGTGGGCCAGCTGGAGAAGCTCCACGTCTATGGCAATGACTACCCCACCCCCGACGGCACCGGCGTGCGGGACTATATCCATGTGGTGGATCTGGCAAAGGGCCACGTGGCAGCGGTGAAGAAGCTGGAGGGCAAGTGCGGCCTGTTCGTGTGCAATCTGGGCACCGGCAAGGGCTACAGCGTGCTGGATGTGCTCCACGCCTACGAGAAGGCCTGCGGGAAGGAGCTGCCTTACGTGATTGAGCCCCGCCGCCCTGGGGACATCGCCGTGTGCTACGCCGACCCCGCCAAGGCCAAAGAGGAGCTGGGCTGGGAGGCACAGCTGGGCATTGAGGAGATGTGCGCTTCCTCCTACAAGTGGCAGTCCATGAACCCCACCGGCTACAAAAACTGACCGTTTCCCAAAATAGAGACGGGCGGTTCATCCGCCCAGGAGGGAACGATATGAGCGTGGTACAGGCAGAGCAGACCCTGCGGGAAGTGCTGGCGGCCTATGACTTCGGCGGCAGTGTGGAGAACACCGGCCGTTTTGGGGAGGGCCACATCAACGACACCTTCCGGGCGGATGTCCTTTCGGCGGATGGGGGCTGCCGGAGGGTGATCGTCCAGCGGGTCAGCCCCGTGGCCTTTAAGCAGCCCCACCAATTGATGGAGAACGTGGTCAGCGTCACCGAGTATCTGGGCAGGGAGATCGAAAAGCTGGGGGGAGACCCCAGCCGGGAGACCCTGACCGTCATCCGCGCCCGGGATGGCAGCCCCTGCGTCACCGACAGCCAGGGCGGCGTGTGGCGGGCCTTCCGCTTTGTGGAGGGGACGGTGTGCTATCAATCCGCCGAGACGCGGTCGCTGTTCGCCGCCTCCGGCCGGGCCTTCGGCCGCTTCCAGCGGCTGCTGCGGGACTACCCCGCCAATACCCTCCACGAGACCATCCCCCGCTTCCATGACACGGAAAACCGGCTCCAGAACTTGAAGAACGCTGTGGCCGCCGACCCCCTGGGCCGGGCCAAGGAGTGTCAGGCGGACATCGAGTTCATGCTGGCCCGGGAGAAGGACTGCTCCGCCGCCCTCCAGGCCCAGCGGGACGGGTTGCTCCCTCTGCGGGTCACCCACAACGACACCAAGCTGAACAACGTCCTCATGGACGAACAGACCGGCGAGGCCCTGTGCGTCATCGACCTGGACACCGTGATGCCTGGGCTGGCCATCAATGACTTCGGCGACTCCATCCGCTTTGGCGCAAACCACAGCGCCGAGGACGAGCCGGATCTCTCCAAGGTGAACCTGGACGTGGAGCTGTTTGAGGTCTACACCGCCGCCTTTTTGGAGGAGGCGGGGGACGCCCTAACCGAGGCGGAGATCCGTTATCTGCCCTGGGGGGCCAGGCTGATGACGCTGGAGTGCGGCATCCGTTTCCTCACCGACTACTTGGAGGGGGACAATTACTTCCACATCAGCCGCCCGGGCCAGAACCTGGACCGGGCCCGCACCCAGTGCAAGCTAGTGGCGGACATGGAGGAACACTGGGACGAGCTCAACGCCATTGTGGCCAAGTATATCCCCAGTCAGGCATAAAAAACGCGAAAAAGGAAGGCCGGCAGCCGCCGGCCTTCCTTTTTTGATTTAGCGAACCGCGCTGGGCCGTCTCTGGCCGCCTTTCAGCTTGAACTTCTTCGTCTCGTCCTCCAGGAGGTGAACCTGCTCAAACAGCTCCGTGCTGACGGCGGCAGACTCCTCACTGCTGGCGGAGTTGGTCTGCACCACGGAGGAGATCTGGCCAATGGCCTGGGACACCTGGGACAGGGATCCGGCCTCCTCCTTGATGGCCTCGGCTATGGTGGCAATGGCGTCGTTGGACTGCACCACCAGATCCTGGGTCTTTTTCAGGGAGCCGGACACCTCGTCCACGATCTCGGTGCCCCGCTGGGTGGCCTGGATGGAGTTCCCGATGAGATCCTTGGTGGCCTTGGCCGCCTCGTCGGACTTGGAGGCCAGGTTGCGCACCTCGTCGGCCACCACGGCAAAGCCCTTGCCCGCCGCCCCGGCCCGGGCGGCCTCCACCGCCGCGTTCAGCGCCAGAATGTTGGTCTGGAAGGCGATGTTCTCGATGGTGGCAATGATCTTGCCAATCTGCTCGGAGGCATCGGCGATGTCCGCCATGGCGGCCACCATCTGCTCCATCTGCTGACTGCTCACCTGCACCTGCTCCCCGGTGAGCCGGGCGCTCTGCTGGGCCCCGGCGGCGGTCTGGGCGTTGCGGGTGGCGCTCTTGGACAGATCGTCCACCGTGGCGTACAGCTCCTGCACCGCGCTGGCCTGCTCGGTGGCGCCTTGGGCCAGGCCCTGGGCGCTGCTGGACAACTGCTCGGCGTGGCTGCTCACCCGCTGCTCCGCCTGGACGATGTTGCCCAACGCGCCGGACACGGCGGCGGTAAAGCGCTCCAGTGCCTCCTCGATGGATTGGAAGTCGCCGATGTACGGGGTAGAGGTGGATACGTCAAAGTTGCCCTTCGCCAGCTCATCCATCACCCGGTCAATGTCGTCCACGTACTCATGGATGCGCGTCATAGACTGCTCCAGGGTCTGGGCCAGCTGGCCCAGCTCATTTTTGGAGCTGTATTCCAGGTTCAGCGTCAGGTTGCCGTCCTGAAGGGGCCGAACCCTGTCGGTGATGAGCAGCAGTGGCTTGATGACGTAGTTCATCACATAGACCACCAGGCTGATGAGCGCGATGAGGTTCAGCAGCAGGCACACGACGGTGGAGCCGTGCATGAGGGCGATGATGCCGCTCATTTTATCGGCGTACTCATTGCTGAGGGCTTCGCCCCGTTCCACAATCTGATCCAACAGGCCCACCAGCTTGGTCAGGTTGGCCTGGATGGTGTTCTGATAATACAGCCGGGCCTCATTGGGATTTTCCGCCAGCAGCTCCAAGGCGGTGCCCGCGGAGGCGTGGAGCTCCTTGTGAAGCGGCTCGATCTGGGCGCGCAGGGCGTTGACCTGGCTGTCGTCCAGATCAATATCGCCGTACAGCCATTTGCCCAGCACGCAGCCGGTGTGATCCATGCTGCCGGTGAACTCCGTCCCGGCATACAGGGCGCTGCTCAGGTTGGTCGCCCACTTGTAGTGGGCCGCCTCCGCCCGCTGGACATGATCCAGCATGGACGTGGCCTGGACGCTGAGCTTCTGGGTGCCCTCGATGCGCAGGATGTTGGCGGTGGTTACGCCGCTGAACAGCAGCACGGCGACGATGGCGCAGATGACCCGGATGCCGACCGATCTTTTGATGCTTTTACCCATGGTGCAGCCCCTCCTTAAATGTATCTTACTTCTATTATATCGGAGAACTGGCTCAAACGCAATAGGTTACGTGGGCAAACCTGGTTTTCCAAATAGTGGAGCTGGGGGTCAACAAACCGCTTTGAATGGGCGCGAAAGGGCGCTCCGCCGGATTTGGCGGAGCGCCCTTTCGTAGTGCTATGATAGAAGGAAGGAGAAATTTACTTCACGCCCATCCAGCCGGAGATGACCATGCGCTGGACTTCGGAGGTGCCCTCGTAGATCTCGGTGATCTTGGCGTCGCGCATCATGCGCTCAAAGGGATACTCACGGGTGTAGCCGTAGCCGCCGGTGAGCTGGAGGGTGCGGCGGGTCACGTCGGAAGCGGTCTCGGAGGCCACCAGCTTGGCCATGGCGGCCAGATGGCTGTGGGGCTCGTGATCCTGCTTGGCCTGGGCGGCGCGGTAGACCAGCAGACGGGCGGCGTCCACCTTGGCCTGCATATCGGCCAGCTGGAACTGGGTGTTCTGGAACTGGCTGATGCGGCGGCCGAACTGGATGCGCTCCTTGGTGTACTTCACGCACTCGTCGATGGAGGCCTGAGCGATGCCCAGGGCCTGGGCCGCGATGCCGATACGGCCGCCGTCCAGGGTGGTCATGGCCACCTTGAAGCCCTTGTTCAGCTCGCCCAGCAGATTCTCCTTGGGAACGACGCAGTCCTCAAACACCAGCTCGCAGGTGGAGGAGCCGCGGATGCCCATCTTCTTCTCGTGGGAGCCAACCTTGAAGCCGGGGAAGTCCTTCTCCACGATGAAGGCGGAGATGCCCTTGGTGCCCAGGGACTTGTCGGTCATGGCGAACACCACGAACACGTTGGCGTAGCCGGCGTTGGTGATGAAGATCTTGGAGCCGTTGAGCAGCCAGTGGTCGCCCTTGTCCTCGGCGATGGTCTTCTGCATGGCGGCGTCGGTGCCGGCGCCGGGCTCGGTCAGGCCGAAGGCGCCCAGCCACTCGCCGGTGCACAGCTTGCTGAGGTACTTCTGCTTCTGTTCCTCGGTGCCGTACTGGCTGATGGGCCAGCAGCACAGGGAGGTGTGGGCGGACACCATGACGGAGGTGGTGGCGCAGTGCTTGGCCAGCTCCTCGCAGATGCCGATATAGTTCAGGTAGGTCAGGCCGGCCCCGCCGTACTCCTCGGCGAAGGGGACGCCCATCATGCCCATGTCGGCCAGCTTGTGCCAGGTCTCCTCGGGGAAGCGCTCCTGCTCGTCCACCTCGGCGGCCTTGGGGGCGACTTCCTTCAGGCAGAAGTCATGCAGCATATCAAGGATTTCCTGCTCTTCTTCGTTAAAATGAAAATTCATAACGCATGATCCTTTCTTGATTTTATTTTGTGCCCGCCCATCCGGCGGGTATAGGCAACGCCAATCAGCCTCTGGCCTTCTTGATCTCCTCGGTGAGGACGGGCAGCACCTCAAACAGGTTGCCCACTATGCCGTAGTCGGCCACGTCGAAGATGGGGGCGTCGGGATCCTTGTTGATGGCCACGATGACATCAGAGCTGCTCATGCCGGCGATGTGCTGGATCGCGCCGGAGATGCCGCAGGCGATATACAGCTTGGGGCCGACAGTCTTGCCGGTCTGGCCCACCTGATGGGCGTGGGCAATCCAGCCCGCGTCAACAGCCGCGCGGGAAGCGCCGACGGTAGCGCCCAGCTCCTTGGCCAGTGCCTTGATGGGCTCGAAGCCCTCGGGGCCGCCCACACCGCGTCCGCCGGACACGATGATCTCCGCGCCCTCCAGATCCACGTTCTCGCCGCCCATGTCCTTGATGATCTCCAGCACCTGGGTGCGGATCTGGTCATCGGCAACATGGATGTCTTCCTTCACGATCTCGGCCTTGCCCTCAACGGCGTTGCTCTTCTTGAACACGCCGGGACGGACGGTGCCGATCTGGGGACGGTGGTTGGGGCAGATGATGGTGGCCATCAGGTTGCCGCCGAAGGCGGGACGGGTCCACGCCACATTGCCGGTCTCGTCGTCCACGTCCAGGGCGGTGCAGTCGGCGGTCAGGCCGGTGTTCAGACGGCAGGAGACACGGGGGCCCAGGTCGCGGCCGTTGTTGGTGGCGCCAATCATCATGCTGGTGGGGCCGTACTTCTCCACCAGGCTCACCAGGGCGATGGCGTAGGCGTCGGTGGTGTAGTGCTTGAACTCGGGGCCGTCCACCACGATGATCTTGTCAGCGCCGTGCTCGTTGGCGGCCTTGACGGCCTCGTCCACGCCGCTGCCGATGACGACGGCCACCAGCTGGCCGCCCTGCTTGGCCGCCATCATCTTGCCGGGGGTGAGCAGCTCGATGCCCACGTTTTTGGCGGTGCCGTCCTCGTTAGTCTCTACAAATACCCACAAATCTTTGGTCTTGGCTTCCATTGTGCTTCCCCTCCTTAAATAATGCTGGCGCCGCTGAGCAGCTCAAACAGCTTTTGGGCGCTGGCGCGGCCATCCGACTCCTGGATCTTCACGCCGCCGGTCTTGCGCTGGGGCACGAAGGTCTTCTTCACGTTGGTGGGCGAACCCTTCAGGCCGATGCGGGAGGTGTCGATGTCCGGGAAGGCGTCGTCGCCCAGCACAGGGATCTCGGCCCGGTTGGCGGCCAGCTTCCGCTTGACGGTGGGATAGCGGGGATCCCAGGCGGGCTTGGTAAAGGTGACGAGGCAGGGGAACTTCACGCCGATGATCTCGACGCCCTCTTCCACTTCCTTCTTGACCTTCAGCATATCCCCGTCCAGCTCGGCCTCCAGGCCGTAGGTGACCTGGGGATAGCCCAGATGCTCGGCGATCTCGGGGCCCACCTGGGCGGTGTCGCCGTCGATGGCCTGCTTGCCGCAGAAGATGGCGTCAAACTTGCCTTCCAGCTCCTCGATCTTCTTCACGGCGTTGTACAGGATATAGCTGGTGGCCAGGGTATCGGAGCCGCCGAAGGTGCGGCCGGACACCAGGTACGCCTTGTCAGCGGCGATGGACAAGCACTCCTTCAGCGCAGCGGTGGCCTGGGGCGGGCCCATGGACACGACCACGATCTTGGTGTCGGGGTTCTTGTCCTTGATACGGGCGGCGGCCTCCAGGGCGTAGCCGTCGAAGGGGTTGACGATGCTGGGCACGCCCTCGCGGATCAGGGTGTTCTTGACCGGATCAATTTTGATCTCGGTGGTGTCCGGCACCTGCTTGACACAGACCAATATGTTCATGTTGCTTCCTCCTATCAGAATTGAGTGCGCTGTGGTATATAAATACAAATTCTATTTTATATAGTTCGGGCTGGGGTGTCAAGTGCTTACTCGTTTATTTTTTGACAAATGAAAAAATGTGCAGAGCGGAGAGGAGGCATAAAAGCAAAGACCGCCCAAAACGCAAACGGAAAGACACGCAAAGCGTGCCTTTCCGTTCTGGCTCAATGTGGCAAAATCGCTATTCCAGAGTTCGATAAACATCTGTAAAAAAGGGACCGTCATTCGCCCTATGGGCGAACGATCGGTCCCAGCGGTCTGCCGACCGCCTTGGTACGGGTAGTGGGGGTCGAACCCACACGGATCGCTCCACAGGAACCTAAATCCTGCGCGTCTGCCAATTCCGCCATACCCGCGTATGGGCGGCGGGGAAGCCCCGCCGTCGTTTGCTGTTTTGGTTACCACACCAAGGTGGCAAAATAGTCGTCAGGCGTCTCCGCCCGCCGCATCAGCTCCACCGAGCCGTCATCACGAAGCAGCAGCTCCGCCGAGCGCAGCTTGCCATTGTAGTTGTAGCCCATGGAGAAGCCGTGGGCTCCGGCGTCGTGGATGGCTAGAATATCTCCGATCTCGATTTTGGGCAGCTCCCGGTCGATGGCGAATTTGTCGCTGTTCTCGCACAGGGAGCCCACCACGTCGTACACGCGGTCACAGGGCGCGTCCTCCTTGCCCAGCACGGTGATATGGTGATAGGCCCCGTACATGGCCGGCCGCATCAGGTTGGCGGCGCAGGCGTCCACGCCGATATACTCTTTGTAGATGTGCTTTTCGTGAACGGCGGTGGTGACCAGGTGGCCGAAGGGGGCCAGCATGAACCGCCCCAGCTCGGTGTAGATGGCCACATCCCCCATTCCGGCGGGGGCCAAAATCTCCTCGTAGGCCTTGCGCACGCCCTCGCCAATTACCGCGATGTCGTTGGCGCTCTGCCCCGGGCGGTAGGGGACGCCCACGCCGCCGGACAGGTTGATGAAGGCCACGTGGCAGCCGGTTTCCCGGGCCACGTCGGCGGCGGTCTGGAACAGCAGGCGGGCCAGGGCGGGGTAGTAGTCGTTGGAGATGGTGTTGGAGGCCAGGAAGGCGTGGATGCCGAAATGCTTGGCCCCCAGCTCCTTCAAGCGGCTGAACGCCTGGGCCAGCTGGGGCCGGGTCATGCCGTACTTGGCCTCGCCCGGGTTGTCCATGACCTGGAAGCCCTCCTTGCTCTCCCCCAGGGTGAACACCCCGCCGGGGTTGAAGCGGCAGCACACCGTCTCGGGCACATGGCCCAGGGTGTTGTAGAGGAAATCCACATGGGTCAGGTCGTCCAAATTGATGTTGGCCCCCAACTGGGCTGCCAGCTCAAACTCCTCCGCCGGGGTCTCGTTGGAGGAGAACATGATCTCGCTGCCGGAAAACCCGCATTTCTCCGACATCATCAGTTCGGTGAGGGAGGAGCAGTCCACGCCGCAGCCCTCCTCCCGCAGCAGCTTGAGGATGCCGGGGGTGGGGGTGGCTTTTACCGCGAAATATTCCTTAAACCCCGGATTCCAGGCGAAGGCGGCCTTCAGCGCCCGGGCGTTTTCCCGGATGCCCCGCTCGTCGTAGATG
>JAIEFH010000096.1 GCA_029067025.1 Oscillospiraceae bacterium
GGGTAGCCGGCGCAGTGCTGTTCTCAGCAGCTGGAGCGCCGCAGGCGGTCAGTGTCAGCGCCAACAGGAAAAAAGCCGCCAAAAGCGCAAAAGTCAGTCTGTCTTTCATTGTTTCATGCCTTTCTGGTTACTTGTTAACTGCTTCATTGACACACCGCAGGGCGTTCAGGCTGCGGGGATAGCCGATGAAGGGGATGTTTGTGGATATGATCTTGATGAGGAACTCCTTATCGTTGCCAAGACGCATATTGGCGGCAGCGTGGCTGGTGAGTTGGGGCTCGCACCCGCCCTGGGCCGCCAGGAAGCAGAACGTAATCATCTCCCGCTGTTTGTGATCCAGCCCTTTGCGGGTGTAGTAGTCGCCGAAGCAGTTGTCCACAAGCCAGTGGTTGATGTGACGGCTCTCCTCCGGGCCGGACTGGGCGAAGCCCCGCATTCCCTCGCCGAATATGTCGATCTGGGCCTGCTCCCCAGCTTTCAGGCGGTTTTCTGTGGTGGTGGTTGCCTGGGACTCCAGGGGGAGCGCCACGCCCCGCTGGATCAATACATCATTCACCACGTGGAGGAAGGGGAACACCCGGCCGATACCCAGGTAGGCCACCGCCTGGTAGACGATTTCCTTGACCTCCACCGGAGTGACGCCGAAATTCAGCGCTGCTGGGAGCATGGACCGGAACTCGTCAATGCCCTGGCATCCCAGGAGATACGCCAGATGGGACATCATGGTGGTGCGGTCGTCCAACTGCACCTGGCTGACCACCTCGTCAAAGGCGAAGTTGTCGAACCGCTCGATAAACTCCGGGTCGGTTTTCAAGAGTTTGGACTGGTAGCCGGGGAACATCCTCTCGTGGTAATCATGAGCCGCTTTTGAAATAGCCATATGACACACTCCTCATTTTCTGGTGGGGAAGCTGCTGCCTGTCTCGAACTTCTCCGCCACCGCTTTCAAATGCTCTGTGATGGAAAGGTGCTGGGGGCAGGCTTTTTCGCACTGCTTGCAGCCGATGCACTCGCTGGCTTTGCCGTGGGTCAGAGCGGTGTTGTTGTAGTACACCGCCTGGCTGGAAAAGCTGCCAGTGGTGCGGGTGATGTTATTGTACAGGGCAAAATACTGGGGGATTGCAATGTTTTTCGGGCAGCCGTGGGTGCAGTAGGCGCATCCGGTGCAGGGTACGGCGGTGTTGGTCTCAATAATTTTGGTGACCTCCCGGATGACAGCCAGTTCTTCCTCGTTCAGCGGCTCGAAATCGGCAAATGTGGCGGTGTTGTCCAGCACCTGCTCCATGGTGTTCATACCGGACAGCACCCTCGTCACCTCGGGCTGGCTGGCGGCGAACCGCAGGGCCCAAGAAGCATTGGAGGCGTCGGGGGCGTAGTCCCGCAGCAGCTTTTCCGCCTCCTCGGGCAGGTTCACCAGGGTGCCGCCCTTGCAGGGCTCCATAACAGTCACCGGCTTGCCGTACTTGCGGACAACCTCCAGACAGCGGCGGGACTGGACGTTGGGCTGCTCCCAGTCGGCGTAGTTCACCTGGAGCTGGATGAAGTCGAAGATACCGGCGTACTGGCTCAAAATCTCGTCCAGCAGCTCCGGCGTGTCGTGAAAGGACATACCCAGCTGGCGGATCTTCCCTTCCGCTTTTTTCTGGGCGGCAAAGCCAAAAGCATCATATTTCCGGCATTTCTCATACACGTTGGTACCCATGTTGTGGAGCAGGTAGTGATCAAAAAACTCCACGCCGCAGTTGGTGCGCTGCTCATTGAAAATCTTCCCCAGATCCTCGCTGTCCTTGAAGTCCCGCAGGGGCAGCTTGCTGGCCAGTTGAAAAGCGTCCCGTGGGTGACGCTCCACCAGGGCATAACGCACCGCCTCCTCAGCGTGATAGCCGTGGTAGGTGTAGGCAGTGTCGAAGTAGGTGAAGCCCTGGGCCAGAAAGGCGTCAAACAGGGTGTTGATCTTCTCATAGTCGAAAGAGGCCGGGTCGTCCTGTCTCAGCGTGGGCAGGCGCATACAGCCAAAGCCGAAATCCTTTTTATTCTGTTCCATGCTCTGTCCCTTCCTTTTCAGCCGTCAATACTCACCAGGGTGTACTCCCGGCTGCCCAGGCCGATGTCCTCGGCGTGCTCCAGGGTGTGCAGACCATTTCGGGACTCAATGCGGTTCACCAGAGAGGCCCCATCTCCGTCCTTCTGGGCGTAGATCAGGTCAACACAAACCTGGTCCAGCGCCACCGGGTCGGTGGAAGCCAGGATGCCGATGTCGTGTAAATCAGGTTCGGCGGGGTTGCCGTCGCAGTCGCAGTCCACGCTGAGCCGGTTCATCACGTTGACGTACACAATCTGGCCATCCAGCGCGTCCACCACAGATTTTCCAGCCTCGGCCATGGACTCGGTGAAGGCGGTCTGATCGCCGCCCCAGGCATTGGTCCGGCTGGTGCCGCCGCTGTGAATCCAGCACTTGCCCTCGCTGGAACCCAGGCCGATTGAAATGTTCTTGACGGCCCCGCCAAAGCCCGCCATGGCGTGGCCTTTGAAGTGGGACAGCACCAGGTAAGAATCATAGTCCTCAAAGTGAGCGCCCACATAGTTTTCCGTGAGCCGGGAACCGCCGCTGACAGGCAGGGTCATAGAACCGCTTTCATCCAGAATTACCACGTCGGCGATATCATTGAAGCCGTGATCCTTCGCCACCTGGTAGTGCATGGCGGTGCTGGCCCGGGAGCCGCCGTAGGCGGTGTTGCACTCCACGATGGTGCCGTCCACCTCATGCACCACATTGGCGATGAGTTCGGGCCGCAGGTAGTTGCTGGCAGGGGGTTCACCGGTGGACAGCTTCACCGCCACCTTGCCGGTGGGGGTCCAGTTCAATGCCTTGTATACCGCCAGCAGCCCCTCGGGGGAAATGTCAGTGGTCATGTAGACCACCGGGCTATCGCCTGTTTCCTCCTTTGCCAGCAGGCCGGAGGTACTCAGCCAATCTGTGACGGCTTTTTCTGCCGATGGCTGGTCGTTCTGCGCGGTAGTCCCCGCCACCGCCAGGCCATCCAGCACATCTGCGCCGGGACAGGCGCTTTTGATGCTGGCCACGGTGCCGGACAGGCCGCTTCCTGCGTGGGTGCAGAAGGGCACAATGGTCTTGCCGGTGAAATCGTAGCTTTCCAGGAAGGTGTACACCGCCATGGGCATATCGCCCCACCAAATGGGGTAGCCCAGGAAAATCACGTCATAGTCCGCCATGTTGTCCACTGCTGCGGTCAACCCTGGGCGGGCATTTTCGTTTTTCTCCTTCTGTGCTACTTCCGTACACGCATCGTAGTTGTTTGGATACGGGATCACAGCGGCAATTTCAAAGGTATCGCCGCCTGTCTGCGCCGCAATCATATCGGCAATGATGTGGGTATTGCCCTTTTCGATCACGCCCACGCCGTAGTTTTCGCCGGCGCGGGAGAAATAGGCCACCAGGGTTTTGCTGTCCTGCTCGGTGGAGCCTTCTTTGTTCAAATGGGCATAAAAGGCTTCCGCCGCCTCAGCCCTGGTAGCCGCTGTTTTAAGGGCGGGGTCTCCGGTCCATACGGGGTCTTCGCCCATGTAGCGGCGGACCATCATGTCCAGCTGCTCATGGGTCACCGGGTCGTCTGTTCCAAACAGGCCGTTGCCGTAGCCCCGGACAATGGCCTGACTGTTGGCCCAAACCACGGCGTCGGAGTACCACTGGCCCGCCCGGGTATCGGTAAAGGCCGGGACGCCGCTGACGGCAGGCTCCCCTGCGGCCCGGTAGAGGACCGTGGCCACCATGGCCCGGGTCAGGGTGCCGTTCGGGGAAAACGCGGTGGCGGAGGTGCCCTGCATCAGCTCCTGCTCATAGCACCAGGCCACGGCAGGAGCATAGGCCGCGTCAGAGGGTACGTCGGTGAAGGGCAGGGAAGCTGACGTTCCTGCCGCCAGGGACTGTACCGAGACCGTCTGGCTGGCTTGAGCGGAGGGTTCCATCTGCTCCGCTCCACAGCCGGAGAGCATGGAAGCCAGCAGCGCGGCGGCCAGACACAGGGCCGCGATCCTTGTCTTGATGTTCATTTCATCGTCCTTTCTGATTCACTAAAAAATGATGTCTACGATCCACCCCGTACCCAACGCAAACAGGATGGTGAAAGCCAGGTACAGCGCAAACCGCTTTACGCCCAGCACGATCTTCACCGCGCCTAAATTGGTAATCTTGGTGGCGGGACCGGTGATCATGAACGCTGCCGCACTGCCCATACTCATGCCGTCCGCTAGCCATGCCTGTAACAGCGGAATAGTTCCGCCACCACAGGCATAGAGCGGCACTCCGATGGTTGCTGCCATGAGTACCCCAAAGCCTCGGTTGTTCCCAAACAGGTCCGCCACCAGGTCAGCGGGTACATACCGCTGGAACAGGGCGGATACCCTCTGCCGCGTCCGTGAGAAAGCCACGCGCCAAGGGCCTGTACGGAACCAGTCCTATCCCCATTTCTTCCAGCATGGGAAGAATTTCTTCTTCAGGCTCACGCCACATCATGTTGTATTCGCTCTCAATAGCCGTGACGGGGAAGACGGCGTTTGCCTTGCGCAAGGTCTCCATGCTGGGTTCGGAAATGCCCCAGTTCAGGATTTTCCCCTCCGTGTGAAGTTGGGCCATCGTTTCCGCAACGGTTTCGATTGGCACCTTGGGATCAACGCGGTGTGTGTAATAGAGATCGATCCGATCGGTTTGCAGACGTTTCAGCGATCCCTCCACAGCCCGTCGGATCTTTTTTGGCGAACTGTCTATCAACATATGTCCGAACTGAAATTTCACACCACATTTCGTGGCGATCACTACATCGTCCCGAATGGGTTTCAGTGCCTCACCTACCAGGCTCTCGTTTCTGCCTCCTCCACCATAAAGCTCCGCTGTATCAAACATTGTGATGCCCTGCTCATAGGCCTTGCGGATGATTTTGATGGCCTGAGCTTTGCTGTCAGTGCTGTAATCCCTGCCGATGGTCATGCAGCCAAGCCCAATCGCGGACACTTCCAACTTGCTTTTACCGAGAATCCTTTTATCCATTTCACTGCCTCCTAAGATTTTTCCACGGTTCGCTGTATCACGGCAGCTGTACGAGTAAAGCTATGATTTCTCAACCTCAGGTCATAGCCTATCGCGCCCGAAAATACGCTGCAATTTCCTTCATTTTTGCGCTCTGCTTCGTGTGGAAGGGACAGCGCCGATCACAATGGCCGCAGCCGGTACAGGCGTCTGCGTTGATAGTCAGCTTATCGTAGTGATCCGCCGCCATAGCGTCCCCGGCAAGAGTCAGATCGTAATATTTGTTCACCAGCCCCACGTCGATGCCCGCAGGGCAGGGCAGGCAGTGGTTGCAGTAAACACAGTTCCCCATGGCCGCCGCTGGGGTGAACTGGCCGATGACTGAATAGTCCTTCTCCTCCAAAGGTGCCCCGGCAAACCCCAACAGGGCGTTCAGGTCGTCCATCCCCCGCACCCCAGGCACTACGGACAGCACCCCGGGCCTGTCAAGGGCATACTGGATGCACTGGTAGCGGGTCATTGCGACATGGAAGGGGGAGGTCTTGGCGTCCAGCAGCTTGCCGCCGTGGAACGGCTTCATGACGGAGATTCCAATACCCTCCGCCTCACAACGGCGGAACAGCCCAGCCCGCTCTGATGTGGAGCCGATACCCAGCTCATCTCCTTGCTCCAAATCATAAGCCGGGTTCAGGGAGAACATCATCAGATCCATCAGCCCTGTATCCAGTACTTGATGTGCGACGGACGGCGAGTGGGAGGAGAAACCGATATGCCGAACCTTCCCGTTAGCCTTCATTTCCTGAACATAGTCCAGGATACCGGAGGACTTCAATTTTTCAAAATCATCGACCTCGTCTACGCAGTGGAGAAAGCCGAAATCGGCGTAATCCGTCCCCAACGTCTCCAGTTCCCAGGCAAAGGTTTCCTTGATCTGCCGGAGATCCCGCGACCAGCCATACTCACCCTTTTCGTTGTAAACCGCCCCAAAGTGGAGTTGGAAGAATACCTTCTCCCGCTGACCGGCAATGGCTCTGCCAAAGGGAGCGTACACACTGCTGCCCCCGCCGCACAGGTCGAAGAAGTTGATGCCATGGTCGACGGCGGTACGGATCACCTGCTCGATCTCCACGTCCGGGGCCTTCTGAATGCCGCCCATACCCAGGCCCAGAACACTGAACCGTTCATTTTCGCTCCCATGTGGAAGCTGACGATATTCCATGATTTTTCCCCCTGTTCTTATGCCTTTATTGTTTTACCCATTTCAAACGCCTTTTCATAGGCGGGGTGACGCAATGCGTCCCCCTTGTCCCAGGCCCCTGTGCCATAGATGATACCTTTTTCCTCTGCCCCCGGCAGACAGCGCAGGAAGCCCCGCAGTCCAGCAATGGTCTCATCTGCGGCAGAGTGCTGGGGATCGGCGGCAGTGACAATGAAGTAGAACTGCTTATTTTTGATCTGCGTGTACCGGGAAAAGCAGCGGTCGATGAACAGCTTCATCTGAGCTGCCATGGAGTAGAAATACACTGGTACGGCCAGCACGATCACGTCCGCCGCAATCACCTTCTCCAACACCTCTGTCATGCCGTCCTTCTGGACACAGGAGTGGGTCTCTCCGCAGCCGCAGCAAGCCATACAGGGGTGGATGTCCAGTCCTGCCAGACGGATCTTTTCCGTGGCGTGCCCCATCTGGGCCGCGCCCTTCAAAAACTGGTCGCACAGCAGATCAGAGTTTCCATTCTTCCGGGGACTGGAACTGATAGCCAAAACCTTCATCATGTTCTCCTTCCTATTATATTGCTGGTTCTTGATACTTTTATTGTACATAAGTCTGTCAGCGGAATCAATTCGGATTTCGAGGGGTTCTTCATAAGCAAAACTTATGTGAAACAAAAAAGCACACACCCAGATCTACTGGGTGTGTGCTTTTGATTATGAAGTGAACTGTTTTTGCAGGGTGCGGGCAAAGTCCTCTATATAGGGATTTTTATTGTCTACCTTCCAGAATACGCAGTAATTGCGCAGGATAGGCATACCGTTTCGAAGCAAGGGGATGCGGTGCAGCGGCACGGACACAGGATGGGCTTGGGGGACTCCCTCCACAGGGAGATAGCCCTTTCCTCCCACTACCAGCAGTCGGGCCTGCTCCAAATCGTCCGCGAACAGGAACTCACTTTCCAGTCCCATAATGTCCCGATAGTAAGTCTTTTCGTTGTCCCGCTGATCGGGAGCGACTGCCAGGATACAGGGCAGCTCCCGAAGTTCCTGGGCAGTGAGCCCCTCTCTCGCTGCCAATTGGGAGCGAGAGGACAGCTCTACACAGCAGGCCCCGGTCGTGAGAATCTGGTTCACGTAGGCGTCGGAAAAGGCCCGCCGCTGGTCATTGAGCACCACATCCACTCTGCCCAGCCGTAGGGCGTCATACAAATCTTCGTGGCTGCCGTTAAATATTTCCACCAACACCTCAGGATGAGCTTGGGTGAACTCTGCCACTGCCAGCTGGAACTCCGGACCACTGTAGCCCCTGAGACATCCGGTTTGCAGACTGGGCGGAGCTGTCTCGCCCAACTCCGTTGTCTCACGGCACAAGTGCTCCAACTGGTCCAGTAGAGGACAGCCCTTGCGGTAAAGGTGTTCCCCCGCCGCCGTCAAGGTAAACGACCGGTTTTTCCGATGCAGCAGCTTCACCCTCAGTTCCCGCTCCAAAGCCTGCACCTGCTGGGACATAGCGGACTGGGAGATGTGGCATCGCTCCGCCGCCTCGGTAAAGCTTCCCGTCTCCACCACTGCGGCAAAATATCTCAACTGTCGTAATAGCAAGGCGGCATCCCTCCCATTTCGGTATTCGCAATGTAATGACGATATATTTACTAACTATATACCATTGATACATACCGAGAGTATTATAGAGCGTTGCGGCAGAATCGTCAACGCTTTCGTGGTATGCGGAGTCCCCGCCCCAAAGCCTGCACCTGCTGGGACATGGCAGACTGAGAGATGTGGTGCCGCTTCCTTGACAAACGACTGTTTTCCCGCTACAATGTAAATAGTTCAAAAAAGAACAAAAAGGGGGGCCGTGTTGTGACCGATGCGTTTGGGGACGACATTCTGTTGTTCAAGGGGGTGTACGATCAGACTCTTGATCCGGTAGCGCAGAGGTGGCACCTCACACGGAGGGAATTGGACTTGCTGCTGGTG
>JAIEFH010000097.1 GCA_029067025.1 Oscillospiraceae bacterium
GGACAGGGCCAGCAGAACGACTCCCACGATTGCCGCAATGAAAGGCAGCGCGGCGATTTGGGCGGGGGTGGGCTCCCCCAGGGTTTTGAGCCACTCCAGGCCCCCCAGCGGGAACAGGAACACCATGAACGCGAGTACCATGACACCCAACACCCCATACAGCATGAACCGGGCCCGCTCGGGGCCGAACTTGTACAGCAGGGGCAGCAGAACCGCGTTGACCAGCACCGCGATAAAGCCCAGAACCGAGCAGGAGGCCAGGTAGGAAAGGGGATTCTCAAGGCGGCCTACGGCGAACATGACGATTCCTCCCGCCGCCGAGATGGCCAGGCTGGCCAGACACAGAAGCACCACCGCCGCATACCGGGCGGCCACTGTTTTGGTGCGGCCCACCGGCAGGGCAAGGCCATAGATGTCCCACTTGGCCTGCTGGTCGTAGGCAAAGACATTCATGGGCAGCATGCAGGCCAGCACCATGATCATACCGCCAAATAAGCTCGCGTCCCAGAATCCAGAGAAGGAGAGCACGGCGTAAATGGCCGCCACCAGCAAAAAGCTTCGGATGGATCTGCGCAAAATCATAAAATCCTTCAAAATCAAACCGGTCATGCTTTCTCCCCCTTTACCACGAATACCATCAGTTCGTCCAGCGTCACCGGCTCCACCGTCAGGCGGGGATAGAGGCGCTTGAAGTCGCCCTTGTGCCGGATGAGGGCCTCGGCGGAATACTGGCTTTTCCGGGTGCTGACAATATAGCCCCGGTCTACCTGCTCCAAATCCGCCTTGGTACACACCAGCCGCCCGTAGCTCTCCAGAAGCATATCCTTCTCGTCGCACATCAGCAGCTTGCCCTGGTGGAGGTAGGCGATGTAATCCGCCACCTTCTCCAGGTCGGAAGTGATGTGGCTGGAGATGAGGATGGCGTGGTCGTCGTCGGAGACAAAGGCCAGGAACTCGTCCAGGATTTCGTCCCGCACCACCGGGTCCAGCCCCGCCGTGGCCTCGTCCAGCAGCAGCAGGCGGGGCTTATGGGCCAGCGCCGCCGCCAGGGACAGCTTCATCCGCATTCCCCGGGACAGCTCCTTGATATTTTTTGCCCCGGCCAGGCCGAATTTGTCCAGGTAGTCCGCAAACAGCCCCTTGTCCCAGCCCTTGTACACGTGGCTGAGGACGCTGTTCACGTCCCTCACCCGCAGGTACTCGGAGAAAAAGCAGTCGTCCATGACGATGCCGATGTCCTCCTTGGCGTGGTCGGGGGCGGTGCCCAGCAGGGTGACGCTGCCGCCGCTGGGCTTGACGATGCCCAGTATGGATTTGATGAGGGTGGTCTTGCCCGCGCCGTTCTCCCCGATGAGGCCCAGGATGGAGCCGCCGGGGACAGTCAGGTCGATGGGGCCAAGGGTGAAGGTCTTGTATTCCTTCACAAGCCCCTTGATTTCAATACAATTTGTCATAACTACTCCTCGCTATACAACGTGTTTAGCATTTCGGTGAGTTCTTCCAGGCCCACGGCCCCCGCCCGGGCGGCGTCCACCGCCTGGGACAGATGCTCCTCGATCTGGCAGAGGACAGCCTCCCGCCGGGTCTCCCGGTTTTGGACGGCCACAAAGCAGCCCTTTCCGGGGACGGTGGTGAGAAAGCCCTCCCGCTCCAGCTCCTCGTAGGCCCGTTTGGTGGTGATGACGGAGATGCGCAGGTCGCGGGCCAGCAGCCGCATGGAGGGCAGGGCCTCGCCCTCGGGAAGCTGGCCGGAAAGGATGAGCCCTTTCAGTTGGCGGACGATCTGCTCATAGATCGGCACGCCGGAGGAATTGCTGATGATGATGTCCATGGTACACCTCTTGGGGAGCCCGCTCGTCAGCGGCCTCCGGAATATTGTATATATACGATATACACAGTATAGACGGGTTATGCCTGTTTGTCAATAGGAGAGGGCAAAAAATTTTGCGGAATATAAAACCAGCCTCTTTTGTTAAAAAAGAGGCTGGTTTTTGATAGTTTATGTGGATCTTCAGCGGTGCTTCCCCATGAAGAATAGGGCCACGCACCCCGGCCCGGTGTGGGCGCCGATGACGGGGCCGATGGAGTTGATGATGATCTCCTTGGTGCCGTAGCGCACCTTGATCGTGTCCGCCACGAACCGGGCGTCCTCGATGCAGTCGCTGTTGCTGATGAACATGGTCTGGGACGCGGGGTCCTCGGCCAGCTCGCCCACCTTGTCCACCAGGGCGTTCAGCGACGCCTTGCGGCCCCGGGCGGTGTCCACCTTGATGAGGTGGCCCTCGTTATCCACGTGCATGACGGGCTTGATCTGGAGCATGGTGCCCACCACGGCGGTGGCGGCGGACACCCGCCCGCCCTTCTTCAGGAAGAACAGGTCGTTGACGGTGAACCAGTGGCACTGGCTGAGCTTGTTGGCCTCCACCCAGTCCCGCACTTCCTCGATGGACTTGCCCTCCTGGCGCAGCTTGCCCGCCTGGTACACCAGCATCCCCTGGCCCAGGGAGGCGCACAGGGTGTCCACGGCGTACACCTTGCGGTCAGGGTACTGCTCCGCCAGCTCGTCCGCGGCAATTTTAAAGGAGTTGTAGGTGGTGGACAGCCCCGAGGAGAAGGCCAGCACCAGCACGTCCTTCCCCTGCTTCAAGACGGCCTCGATGGCGTCCGTGGCCTCGCCCACGTTGACGGCGTTGGTGGTGGCCATCAGGCCCTCCTTCTGCTTGCCGTAGAAGGTTTCGGGGGCCATCTCGCGGTTATCCGGGTAATTCCGATAGGTCTTGCCATCCATGATGAAGGCCAGGGGGAGCACTTCCAGCTCCAGCTCCTTCACCAGGCTGTCGGGCAGGTCGCAGGACGAATCGGTGATGATGACATAGTTGCTCATGGTCAGTTCCTCCAAAGCTAAAATTAATATAAAAGGCGGTCAAGCCGCTTTCACATATCCGCCCAATAGTGGTTCATATCTGAAAACAACTGATATTCAAGCGTTTCCGCGGAGAGCTCCAAGGAGAGCTTCTCCCGCTGTCCGACCTCTGCCACCGCTTGGCGAAGCTTTTCCGTCAATTCCGCGGTGACCGTCCCCGGGCGAAAATAGGCCACGGTTACATGGGGCGTAAGCGGGTAGCCCAGAGGGACGACCTCTTGAAACAGCTCGTAATAGGCCATCAGCCTCGCGCAGCTTGTCTCGTCGGCGGGGGCAAATCCCAAAACCATACTGGTATTTACCATGTTAAACAGCGCTGTCGAGCGGAGGCGGATTGTCTCACTCTTTTCTGAGATCTGCTTCAGGCACGTCAATGCCGGTTCCCGCGCGCGGGCAATGCGGTTACTCAGGTCTTGAGCGGGCGTTCCGCTCAGCAGATCATGCAGCGTAATATGAAAGGACGACGCCTCCAGCGGTTCCGCCAGCGCGGGGCCGCAGAGCTGGTACAGCCGTTTCTGGATCAAGCCAATCTGCCGCTGGATATGCTCCGGGATGGGAAACACCACAGTGTTCCCCATAAACGGTTTCATTTCTCCGTCAACGCCCACTTTCAAGGGCAGGTTGGCGTTGGTTTCAAATCCGCCGCTGTGCGGCAGGCTGTCCGAAACAAATCCGGAGGTACGGGCCTGGAACGCGGATAGACTTTCTAATTCCTTCATTGTGCGCTTCTCACTTCTTTTTCTTGAGAAGATCCTCGTGTCCCGTGCGCTGGGCCAGGATGGCCAGGGTCCTGTGGGCGGCAAGCCCATAGGCGTAGCTGCGCATGGCCAGGTCCAGCACCAGCTTGGGCAGGTCTTGGTCGGTCACGTCCTCGTCGATGTGCTCGGCGGTGCCCGTCATGGCCTCGTCCAGATAGCGGCAGAAATACTCATACTGCTTGTCCGGCGAACGCATCTCCCGGCCCACGGTGGTCAGCACCTTCATCTCCCGCACCGACATGACCTGCTTCAAGGCGCTGATGGCGGTGAGATAGGCCAGATGCTCCTGGCCGTATTTTTTCCCATTGGCCCGCTCCACCAAACCGTCCTTGATATAATTGTTAATCATGGCGGAGGTGAGGGGGTCGCCGTCGCCAATGGAGATCATCTGCCGGGACAGGTAGGACACCACCTGGTCCATGTACAGCGGGATGTCGGGCAGCTCGTCCCAGCCGTCTGGGCGCTGATCAGTCAACTGCTGCTTCAGTTCGGCCAGCTCCTCCATGAAACGTCCCTCCAATCTGATAGCTGGAATTATATCACATCATTTTGGAGACGTAAAGAGGAAAAGCAGAAAAAAGCCGCCCGTGATACAAAGGGCCCCCGCCGCGGCGGAGGCCCTTTTGCGCGCTGGTTCAGTTGTTGTAGGCCCGGTAGAGGAACGCCGCGATCTCGCCGCGGTTGCATACCCTGTCCGGGGCAAAGGTATCGCTGCCGCCGTAGCCCTTGGTCACGCCCTTCTCCACGGCCCAGGATACCGCGTCGGCATAAGACGCGCCGGCGGCCACATCGGAGAAGCTGGCGGCCGTCTTGGCTTCCTGCCTGCCCAGGGCCTGCCAGATATACCGCACGGCCTGGGCTCGGGTGCACAGAGCGCCCGGGTTGAAAGAGGTGTCGATCAGGCCCTTCTCGTAGGCCCAATTGACGGCGTCCTGGTAGTAGGCGGCCACGGTAATAGGGGCTTTGGCGGCCTGCGGCTTGCCCTCGGCCCGCCACAGGAAGGTCAGGATCTGGGTGTGGGGGCATCCCACAGTGGGGGCGAAGGTGGCGGAGCCGCCGTAGCCGTTGGTGATCTTCTTCTCCACAGCCCAGGCCACTTCCTTCTCAAACCAGCTGGGCACGTCGGTAAAGGCAAAAACTGGCTTGGGGGTGGACGCGGGGGTAGAGACCGGGTCGGTAGTAGGCTCGGGCACTGGGACCGAGGCTTGACCAGCGCCCGGATAACGCGTAATTATGTAGTCAGCGGCTTGAATCTGGGCGGAAGTCAGCGTGCGCCCCCAGTGGACGGAGCGGTTGTAATTGCCTTCCGCGATTACCACGGAGTTGTCATGGACCTCCAGTACGATCACGCTGTGGGAATTATTGTCGATGCGAAGAATATCGCCCACCCGGATGTCGGAAAATGTGAACTGCGTCAGTTTTCTGGCCGGAAGGGTGCCGAAGGCGGCGTCGCTGAGCATAAAGGCGAAGCCCGCGCAGCCATACCCGCCGGAAAAAATGCCGCCGTGCCAGCCGTAGTAGTTGTCGTTTGTCCAGGGCGTGCCGTCCGGGTACTGCTCCTTCAGGGCGATCATGGACTGGTACACCTGCTGGGGATTCAGCGCCGACGCGGCGCTGGCCGTTCCCTGCGCCGTCAGTCCCGCCAGCAGGATAAACACCAGGAACGCTGATAAAAACCGTTTCTTCATGGTGACTCTCTCCTTTTTGGGCATATGCGCTCCCTCTTATTATAATGGTGGAGGAGAAAAATGCAAGAGGTATATCTGCCCATAAAAAAGCGGCCCGCGAGGGCCGCTTCCCTTATGTTCAGGTTTCCTCCGCCAGCCGTCCCAGCAGCAGCGCCACCCCCGCCTCCGCCAGCAGCAGGTCGGGGGAGCCGCCGTCGTAGGGAAGGACGAGCTCCTGCCGGTCCACGGCTTTGCCGTCCAAGTCGATAAACTCCCGCTGCACCGCCACCGAGGCCCGCTGTCCGTCCAGGCTGGACAGGGTGAGGGTGTTCCGGCTGGACGCGCCGTAGCTGAGTACCACGCCCGCGGGCAGGGCCCGGGTCAGGGCGGACCGTCCGCCGGGGAGCAGGGCGGTGCGGCAGTTGAGGGCTCCCGCCCCCGCCCAGCCGGTGGCCCCGGGGGAGACGATGAGCAGATCCAGGGTGAGCCCCGCCAGCAGCGCCGGGTGACGGCAGGCCCGCACCAAGGTCTGGGTGCCCTCCGCCAGACGGCTCACCCGTTCCGCAAGTCCCTCGTCCCGCTCCCACACGCCGATCTGCCACATACACCGCGCCTCCCCCTCGTATGTACCCGCCGGGGGATAGTGTGCGCGGAAAGCGGGATTTTATGCGCGGCCCCGCTCCCGGCGGTGGATAAAGAGGACGTAATTCACCACGTTGCCCATGATGAGGATGTTGCCGCACAGGTACAGCCACACCAGCAGGATGATGACCGAGGCCAGGGAGCCATAGATCAGGGAGTACCGGGTGGAATTGCCCATGAGCAGGGAGAAGATCATGGACGCGATAGCCAGCGCCGCCGATGCCGCCAGCGCGCCGGGCACCACCGGGGGCCGGGGGTTGTCCAGGGGGGCGGCGAAGCGGTAGAGCAGCAGGATGAACAGGAACACCATGGCCAGAAGCAGAAGGTATTTCACCGACTGCCAGACGCCGGACTGCTCCACCAGGTTTTCCAGCCCCGGCGCCCGGCCCAGCAGATGGAAGAACCAGTTGCCGGTGACCACCACCGCCAGGGACAGGTAGATGGTGGCCAGCAGCAGCACGGAGAACAGGATGCTGGCGATGAGCTGCCACAATCCCCGGAAGGTGGCCCGGCCGTACAGCTCATGCATGATGTTCATCAAGCCCCGCACGGCGGCGGAGGCGAACAGCACGGTGAGGAACGCGCCGGTGAGCAGCATGACGGTGGACTGGTTGGTGTCGATATAGATGAGGTAGTCCCGGAAGAGAGCCAGCACCCCCTCCGGCAGGAAGGGGGCGGCCTGCTCCACCAGGGCGGCCAAATCCAGGTGCAGCTCATTGACAAAGGCGGAGATGCAGATCATGATCGGGAAAAAGGTGAGGATGAGAAAGTAGGCCAGCTCCGCCGCGGCGCGGCTGACGCGCTTGGTGAAGTACACGTCCGCCACGTCGGTCGCAAAGCGGATGGGCGGGTGGGCGCGCAGCAGCTTGTCCAGCTTTTGTTTCATAGGCTTATCCCCCTCGTCATACAATGGGGAAAGTATACCAAAACTTGCGGAGAAGAGCAACCGAAAACTTTGCCGAATGGCGCGGAAAGCGGCCCGCTGGGGCCTACGCCAGCAGCATATCCAGGTCGTCCACCGTCAGCGAGGGGTTGAGGGCCCGGCTGACGGCGTAGCCTAGCACCTTGCCCAGGTCGGCCACGTGGCTGTCCACCTCCCGGGGGGTGACGAAAAAGCCGTTCCCGGCGGGCAGGTCGCCCCGGTCCAAATCGGTCTGTCCCGCCTGCTCCAGCAGATCCAGGGCCAGGGTGGCCCCGTCCACCACGGTGGGCACCCCAACGGTGAACACCGGCACCCCCAGGCTGTCCCGGTTCAGGGGGTGGCGGTGGTTGCCCACGCCAGAGCCGGGGATGACCCCGGTGTCGGAGAGCTGCACTGTGCGGCACAGCCGGTCCAGGGAGCGGGAGGCCAGGGCGTCCACGGCGATGACGCAGGACGGCTTGAGCCGCCCGGTGAGGGCCTCGGCCACCAGGCTGCTCTCCATCCCAGTGGAGGCCAGCACGCCGGGGGCGGCGGCGGCCACCGGGCGCAGGTCGCCGAAATGCTCCGGCACCTGCTCCACCAGGTGGCGGGTGACCAGCAAGTGGTCCACACACAGCGGGCCGATGAGGTCGGGGGTCACCGCCCGGTTGCCCAGGCCGATGACCAGGGCGGTGCCGTCCTGGGGCAGCAGGGGGCGCAGTGAGTCCGCCACCGCCGCCACCGCCCGGGCAAAGGCCCCCTCCTCCCGGCGGAGCAGGCCGCTCAGTTCAATGGTAATATACACGCCCTGGGGCTTGCCCAGGGCCTGGGCCCCCTCGGGGCTGGTGATGGTCACGGTGGTCACCGGGAAGCCCTCCCGGCTGCCCTCCTCCGCCCGGACGCCGGTGAGGGCGGCGGCGTCCCGCGTCCCCTCCCGCCAGAGCTGATGGGCCTCTACGGCCAAATCGGTGCGGCGCTGCGTCATTTGAAGCGCTCCTCTCTACCAAATGTTGTGGCCGCTGGGGCCAATTGCTCCTATTTTCTGCGTCCGGAAAGTTTCTATGCGAAAAAATGAAAATAAGTGTTGCAATTTTCTTGTTTAAATGTTAGAATACATATCTGCGACGGGAAACCGTATCAGAAGAACAATCTATAGATCGGAGGAGGTGTTTGGTTTGCCCAATATCAAGTCTGCCAAGAAGCGTGTCCTGGTCAATGCGACGAAGGCCGCTCAGAACAAGGCGCAGAAGTCCGCGCTCAAGACCAACTTGAAGAAGTTTGAGGCCGCGGTGGCCGGCGGCAACCGCAGCGAGGCCGATGCCGCATATAAGGTGGCCGTCAAGGCTGTGGATCAGGCCGCCGCTAAGGGCCTGCTGCACAGCAACAACGCTGCCAACAAGAAGAGCGCCATGACCCTGAAGCTGAACAAGCTGGCGTAAAGGCAATCTGAAAACCGTCTGCCAGGGGCAGACGGTTTTTTCATTTGGGGACTTTTAGCCCCTAGGAAAGGAGGCGGACGCGATGGGGCGTCGATTCGCGCTGGTGGAGGCGGCGGTCTCCTGCGGCTCGCCCACCCGGGGGAGCGAGGGGGCCTTTGACGCGCTTGTACAGGCTGGGCTTCCCGATCTGTTCGGAGGCGCCCGCCTGGCGCCGATGGAGAAGCTGGCCCCCTGCGCCTCCTGGCCGGACGGCCTGCGCCACCTGAACACGGTGATGGAGGTGTGCCGCCGTCTGCGCTCCAATACGCTGGACGCGCTGGAGCGGGGGGAGTACCCGGTGGTCATCGGGGGTGACCACTCCTGCGCCATGGGCACCCTGGCGGCGCTGGGGGAGTTTTATGGCCCGGAGGAGCTGGCGGTGGTGTATGTGGATGCCCACACCGACATCAACACGGATCAGACCTCGGAGAGCGGCTGCATCCACGGCATGGATCTGGCGGCGGCCTGCGGGCTGTGCTGTGATGAGCTGACCGTAGGGAAGCGGAAGGTGAACCTGCTGGGGGAGAACCTGCACTTCATCGGGGCCCGGAGCATCGACCCGCCGGAGTACGGCGTTGTGGAGCGGGCGGGGGCCCATCTGCACACGGCGGACGAGGTGCGGGAGCGGGGGCTGGGGGCCGTTCTGGACGAGGTGCTGCCCGCGCTGGCGGGGAAGCGCGTCCACATCAGCTTTGACGTGGACGTGCTGGATCCGGCGGAATTCACCGCCACCGGTTACAACATCCCGGATGGGCTGGGCATCGCCCAGGCGGAGCGGATTCTGGGGGCGGTGCTGGACACCGGGCTGACCTGCTCCTTTGAGTGTGTGGAATATAACCCGACCATGGATCAAAAGGGGAAAGACCTGGACGCCCTGATGGGCATTCTGCGGATGGTTTCGGACAAGCTGAAGTAAAAAAGCACCCTCTGCCAGGAGCAGAGGGTGCTTTATGTACCATGGGGTTTTGGAAGCAGAACGATCAGTCGGCCAGCGCGGCGGTGATGATGGCCATGGAGTAGACCTCCAGGGCGTTGCAGCCCCGGGACAGGTCGTTAATGGGGGCGTTCAGGCCCAGCAGGATGGGGCCGTAGGCGTCAAAGTTGCCCATGCGCTGGGCGACCTTGTAGCCGATGTTGCCGGAGGTGATGTCCGGGAAGATGAAGGTATTGGCCCGGCCGGCCACACTGGAGTTGGGGGCCTTCAGCCGGCCCACGGTGGGGGACACGGCGGCGTCGAACTGGAATTCGCCGTCCACGGGGAAGTCCAGATCCAGGGCCTGGAGCTTATGGCAGGCGTTGCGCATCTTGTCCACGGAGGGGCCCTTGCCGGAACCCATGGTGGAGTAGCTCAGCATGGCGACCCTGGGCTCCGCGCCGAACCGGCGGGCGCACTGGGCCACTTCCTGGGTGATCTCCACCAGATCGTCCTCGCTGGGGTCGATGTTGATGGCGCAGTCGCCCATGGCCAGCACCTGGTTGCCGCCGGTGGCGAAGGGGCGCACCAGAATGAAGCAGGAGGACACGATCCTGTTGCCCGGTTTGGTCTTGATGAGCTGGAGGGCGGGGCGCACGGTGTCGGCAGTGGAGTAGGTGGCGCCGCCCAGCAGGCAGTCGGCCTCCCCCATGGCCACCAGCATGGTGCCGAAGTAGTTGCCTTTTTGCAGGGCCTCGCGGCATTGCTCCTCGGTCATCTTGCCGCGGCGCAATTCCATCATCTTGGCCACCATCTCGTCCATCTTGTCGTAGGTGTGGGGCTGGAGGATGGTGACGCCCCTGACGTTGAGGCACTCCTCGTCCGCGACCTTATGGATCTTCTCGGGGTTGCCGATGAGGATGGGCGTCAGGAAGGTGCCGGACAGCAAGCGGGCGGCGGCCTCCAGGATGCGGGGATCCTCGCCCTCGGTAAACACGATTTTCTTCGGATTGTTCTTCAGCTTTTGGATCATCAGTCTGAACATAAACGGTGTCCCTCCAATTGGGGCGGATCGGGAAAGTGTGTCCCAGCCCACCCTGATTTATATGTCATGCTGTTATCTAATTTAACACTGGCCAGCCCTTTTTTCAAGAGGTATATGGGCAAAATCACAAAAAATACTTGGGATTTTTCTTGCGCTTTCCAAAGCATGAACTCTTTACAAAACGTATTTTCCCCGCTATACTATACCTACTGTGTTGTCGGGCCCGCTCCTGGCAAGAAGGGAGCCCGTTTGCATGGTTCTATCCCGCGAAGCAACGATAGGAAAGGGGGAGATCAGGATGACAAACCCTGATTTCGCACGAACCCTCTCCCTGCTGCGGCAGGAGAAGGGCATTTCTCAGCGGCAGGCCGCCAAGACGCTGGGCATATCCCAGGCACTGCTTTCCCACTATGAGAACGGAGCGCGTGAGCCCGGCCTGATGTTTGTGGTCAAAGCCTGCGATTTTTATAATGTGTCCGCCGATTTTCTCTTAGGCCGCACCCTCAGCCGGGACGGCACCACCATCCTGGACGCGGACACCCTTTACGACGTGTCCGACGAGAGGGACAACGTATTGCAGGGCTCCGTGCTGGCCACCCTCTCCAAAAAGCTGGTGGTCAATTCCGTGGGCCTGCTGTTTGACCTGCTCAGCAAGGTGGGCAGCAAAAAGGCCATCCGGGCCGCCGCCAACTACCTGTCCACCACGGTATATGTGCTATTCCGCCACCTCCACCGGGCCAGCGGCAACGAGAACGACGACTTCTTCAATGTGCCCGAGGAGTGGTTCCTGGCGGGCCTGCCCCGGGCGGATATGCTGATGAGCGAGGCGGAGTACACCCAGGCCCTTGCCAACCCCGGCAAGGACGCCAAGTTCCCGCCCCTGGATCACGACACCATGAAGGCGGCGTATCCGGGAACCTACCAGTCTCTGCTCCAGATCGTCCACACCTGCGGCGAGCGGGTGAACGGCGAAATGGGAAGCCATTTGGAAAATACCCGGTGAGGGATGCGGCGCGTGCCGCCGGCCCCGCTGGAACCGAGGAAATGCAATGAACGTACAAAGCCATCTGTTTGTGCTGGCCTATCTGCCGGTGGTGCTGATCGCGTGGCGGGTGCTGGACGGGCGGGCCGGGAACCGGGCCGCCCGGGCGTTCCTGCTGTGCGCCGGGGCGCTGTTCTGCGGCTGGGGGTCGCCCCTGTCGCTTTTGGTGCTGGCGGGCGAGGGGACTGTCTCCTATCTGCTGGGCCGCCGCATCGCCCGGGACGGGTCCCGGGGGAGGCCCCTGCTGTGGGCAGGGGCGGCGCTCCTGCTGGCGGTACTGGCCTTTTTCAAATACACCGGCTTTCTGCTGTCCCTGACGCCGCTGGAGGGGCTGTTTACGCCCCCGGCGTGGCTGGCTCCCCTGGGGCTGTCTTTCGTCACCTTCCAGCAGCTTTTCTGGCTGAGGGACTGCTATGATGGGCAGGTGGGGGCGGATGTGTCCCCGCTGGACTACGCCTGCTGCCTCACCTTTTTTGCCACCGTCACCTGCGGCCCCATCACACGGGTGGGGGAGCTGGCCCCCCAGCTGCGCCGCCCCGCCCCCTTTTCCTGGGACGACCTGTCGGCGGGGCTGTACTGCTTCGGCCTGGGTCTGGCCAAAAAAGTGCTGGTGTCCGCCATCTTTGCCAACGGCGCGAACTACGGCTTTGCCCGGGTTGGGGCGCTGGCCCCCATGGACTGCGCCCTCACCATTTTGTGCTACACCCTGCAAATCTACTTCGACTTCTCCGGCTACTGCGACATGGCCTCCGGCATGGCCCGGATGATGGGCGTGGAGCTGCCGGTGAATTTCAACAGCCCCTACCAGGCCGTGTCCATCAAGGACTTCTGGGGCCGGTGGCACATCACCCTGTCCCGGTTCTTCCGCCAATGCGTGTACATCCCCCTGGGGGGCAACCGCAAGGGGGCGGCTGTCATGTACCGCAACCTTATGCTCATCTTCCTGCTGTCCGGCCTGTGGCACGGGGCGGGCTGGGGCTTTATCGTCTGGGGCGCCCTCCACGGCGGGGCCCAGGTGGTGGAGCGGCTGCTCAAGGGGAAGGTTTCCCTGCCCAAACCCCTGGCCTGGCTGCTCACCTTCCTGTTCGTCAACATCGCCTGGGTGTTCTTCCGGGCGGACAGCGTGGGCCAGGCGCTGGCCCTGCTGGGCGGGCTGTTCCGGCCCGGCTGGGGGCTGCCCACCAAGGAGTTTGCCGCCGCGCTGCCGCTGAAGGTGCTGTCCGAGGGGCTGATCTTCCTGCAAAACGCCGCCGCCCCCGCGGGCCGGGCGCTGATCTATTGGGTGCCGTTGCTGCTGCTGCCGGCGGGACTGGCCCTGCTGGCCTGCCCCGACCCGGCCGCCCGGGCGGAGCGGTTCCGGCCCACCGTCTGGCGGGCCGCCCTAACCGCAGTGTGTCTGGCGGGTTCGGTGCTGCTGTTCACCGGGGTGGATACTTTCATCTATGCGAACTTTTAGGGGGGCAGGCCGGTGAAAGCAAAGACCTTTTTCATTACGGCGCTCTCCTGCGCCCTGTTGCTGCTGGGCGGGTCGGCCGCGCTGGTGGCATGGGTGGATCCGCTGCTCACGGCGGGGACGCTGGAGGAGGGAGAGACCGCCCTTTTTGTCAACGAGCGGTACGAGATGGCGGGGCTGATCCGCCGTCAGGATTACTCCAACTTAATCATGGGCACATCGCTGGCGGCAAATTTCCGGGCCTCCTGGTTTACCGACTGGCTGGAAAGCCCCACACTGAAGGTGGCCATCCCCGACGGACGGCTGGATGAGTTCAACACCGCCCTGGATCTGGCCTACCGCACCCACGGAACGATTGACAGGGTATTTTTTGGACTGGATCCCAACGTGCTCATCCGGGAGGATCAACATTCGGAGCTGCCGGAGTACCTCTACAACGACAACGCCCTGGATGACCTTCAGTTCTATTTCAACGCGGAGAGTTTGGCCTTGGCGATCAAATCCCTGCTGCTGGGGGATGAGGCGAAGATCACGCTGGACGAAGCGTACACCTGGGATCGCGACCACACCTTTGCCAGGGGCGCGGCACTGGGCAGCTATCCCAGGCCGGAGACGGTGTCCGACCCGCTGCCCCCCGAAACCTATCTGGCGGCGGCGGAGGCAAACATAGACGTGATCTGCGGCTGGGCGAAGGAGCACCCGGACACCCAGTTTGTGGTGTGGTTCCCGCCCTACAGCGTGCTGTATTGGGACCAGGTGAGCCGGCTGGGGAGGACGGAGGCCATCCTGACCGCCATAGAATACGCCTGCGGGCGGCTGTTGAACTATGACAACGTGAAGGTGGTCAGCTTCCTTAACGCCCAGGATTTTACCACCAACCTGAACTGCTACACCGACCACATCCACTACTCCGGGGGCACCGCCGCCTGGATGTCCCGCAAGATGCTGGCCGGACAATGGCAATACTACCCCCAGAGCTATTCGGGACAGGTGAACGAGCTGCGGGAGTTCGTGAACAATTATGACTACGACGCGCTTTTTGAAGCCGAAAATTGACCGCCTGCATCGTCGGCACAAGCTTCACTCAGTCGCTTCCCCCTTTGGGGAAAGCTCCTCCGTTTTGCTGTGCCTCCTCTCCCCACGAAAGCCGAAGGGCGCTTTCGCGGG
>JAIEFH010000098.1 GCA_029067025.1 Oscillospiraceae bacterium
GACGAGGACAACTACCAGCCCGGCCGCTTCCGCGACGACGACTACGACCGCTACGCCGACGTAGGCACCGAGAGCGAGTTCGCCGACGCGGGCTACACCATGAAGGAGACCAGCGACGACGACGACTTTGCCGCTGCCGACGACGACGATACCGGCGCCGATGAGGACGACCTCTATGGCGTCGAGGACTGAGAAAGGGAGGTTTGAGCATGAGCTACGCTGAGTTTAACGCCATCCGCATCGGCATCGCCTCCCCGGAGCAGATCCGCGAGTGGTCTTACGGCGAGGTGAAAAAGCCGGAGACCATCAACTACCGCACCCTCAAGCCTGAGCGGGACGGCCTGTTCTGCGAGAAGATCTTTGGCCCCACCAAGGACTGGGAGTGCCACTGCGGCAAATATAAGAAGATCCGCTTCAAGGGCAAGGTGTGCGACCGCTGCGGCGTGGAGGTCACCCGGGCCAAGGTGCGCCGGGAGCGCATGGGCCACATCGAGCTGGCCGCCCCCGTGTCCCACATCTGGTACTTCAAGGGCATCCCCTCCCGCATGGGCCTGCTGCTGGACATCAGCCCCCGCATTCTGGAAAAAGTGCTGTACTTCGCCGCGTATATCGTCACCGATCCCGGCCCCGAGTACACCCACCTGACCCGCAATCAGATCCTCACCGACGCGGAGTACAAGAAGCTGCGGGAGTACTACGAGGACGACTTTGAGGCCGGCATGGGCGCGGAGGCCGTCAAGAAGCTGCTGTCCGACCTGGATCTGGAGGAGCTGTCCGCCTCCCTGCGGGCCCAGATGAAGGACGCCAGCGGCCAGAAGAAGGCCAAGATCGTCAAGCGCCTGGAGGTGGTGGACGCCTTCCGGCAGTCCGGCAACAAGCCGGAGTGGATGGTCATCGACGTGCTGCCCGTCATCCCCCCCGAGCTGCGCCCCATGGTGCAGCTGGACGGCGGACGGTTCGCCACCTCCGACCTGAACGACCTGTACCGCCGGGTCATCAACCGCAACAACCGCCTGAAGCGCCTGATCCAGCTCAACGCGCCCGACATCATCGTGCGCAACGAGAAGCGGATGCTCCAGGAGGCCGTGGACGCCCTCATCGACAACGGCAGGCGCGGCCGCGCCGTCACCGGCGCCAACAACCGGGCGCTGAAGTCCCTGTCCGACCTGCTCAAAGGCAAGCAGGGCCGCTTCCGCCAGAACCTGCTGGGCAAGCGCGTGGAC
>JAIEFH010000099.1 GCA_029067025.1 Oscillospiraceae bacterium
TCCCCAGACCCGCCCCCGCAGGCGTCCGGCGGTACGGCCCAGCATACAGGTCCGCCCCCAGGGCGCGGTGGCTCCCTTTGCCGTGGTGGGGCTGTTTGCCGTGCTGGCCTGCGCGCTGCTGCTGGTCATCAGCAGTGCCCAGCTGGCCACCGCCAACAACGACATCGTGAAGCTGCGCGACGAGCTGTCCAACCTCCAGGACGAGAACCGGACGCTCCTGGCCAAATATGAGTTGGTGTACGATCTGGAGGCCATCGAGAAGCAGTTCCTGTCCGACGGCACCATGATCAAGCCCGGAGCGGGGCAGACGGTGTATCTCGACTTGTCCACCGAGGATAACGTGGTGTACTATGACGGCGCGGGGGAGGGCCTGTCCGGTATGCTCCAGCGGGCGGAGCGCTTTTTCGCCGGCCTGCTGTCATAATGAGCCTGTCCCCGCACATACATTGACCCATAAAGAGATAGGAGGGGCGTGAGGAATGCACTGGCTTCCCGCGCCCTTCTCCCATAAGCCCTATGACATTGAAGAAGCAGGAGCGAAGCCCTATGCAGAACGCTGACCACAAGCCCCGCCGCTCGGAGGGCAAAAACAACAGAAGTCTGTTCCGGCGCACTATTTTCCTGATGGCGGTGCTGGGTATCGGCATTTTTCTCCCCCTCATCAGGCAGCTCTATAAGCTCCAGATTGTGGAACACAGCCAATGGGAGGAGCGGGCGGCCAATCAGCAGACCAAAAGCGTGTCCGTGGCCGCCAGCCGGGGCGCCATTTATGACCGGGAGGGCCGCACCTTGGCCATGTCCGCCACGGTCTACAAGCTGATTTTGAACCCGATGACCATCTACAGATCCGTCAGCAAGGACGACTACAAGGACGAGGACGGCAAGCTGGACGAGACCGCCTATGAGCAGGCGCTGTACAGCCTGCGCAAGACCATCGTGGACGGCATTGTGGATCTGTTTGGCTATGATGAGGAGCGGCTGTGGACCCGGATCGAGCGCATCAACTCCGGCTATGAGGTGCTGTACTACGAGCTGGAGGAAGAGGACGCGGAGAAGGCGCGGGAGTTCATCAGCAAGAATAAGCTGTCCGTTGGGCTCCAGCTCACCCCCAGCAGCAAGCGGTATTATCCCTACTCCTCCATAGGCTCCCATGTGCTGGGCTATATGGGCCAGACCGAGACCAGCGGCGACAACAAGGTGGGAAAGTCGGGCGTCGAGCTGGGGTATGAGGACGCGCTGTCCGGCGAGCTGGGCCGGGTGGTCACCTCCATCAACGGGCGCAGCCAGGATATGATCTCCGGCTACGAGATGTATTTCGACGCCCAGAACGGCTATAACGTCTACCTTACCATCGACGAGCGCATCCAGGCCATGCTGGAGCAGACCTTGGCGGAGGGCATCGAGACCTACGACGTGCAGGCGGGCGCGTTTGGCCTGGCCATCGATCCCCAGACGGGGGCGGTGCTGGCCATGGCCAGCAGCCCGGATTTCGACCCCAACAATTGGGGAACCATCCTCAGCGAGGAACTCCAGGCCCAGGTCGACCAGGTGGCGGCGGAATACGGCGACGACAGCGAGGAGGCCAACGCCGCCTGGATGGCCGCCTGGAACAAACAGA